>JAEDKI010000114.1 GCA_016295895.1 Clostridiaceae bacterium
AGAACGGTTGCGGCAGATATACCTGCGCCGAGAATCAAACCTCCCGGAATGAAGCTCAGCTCAATCGTGTGTTCGCCTGCGGGCAGATTGAAGCAGAGATAAGCGTCGCAGAGCGCAACATAATCGCTCTCGTCAATCGGTTTGCCGTCAATCTTGACCGTCCAGCCCTTATCATAGGGGATTGAGGTGAAGAAAAGGCTGTCGTTGTCGGAAGAAACCGTGCCTGTGATTTTCGTTTCTTCAAATGAGGTAATATTCATCTGACGGCGTTTGAGTATCTCATAGCCCTCGTTGAGCTTGTCGTCATTGACATAATAGGGATAGAAATCAATATATCCGTATTCAGGCTCGTCAATCGAAATGAAAACAATTACTTCGTCTTCGGGCGTAACGATACCGAGGTCATAAATATAAGGCTCGTCCGTATTCTGAGTTACATCCTTATCGCCCTTTGTTATCGAGATGCTGTCAAAATCTCTTGAATTGACATAAAGGTAGCAATGCTTTGTTTCTTCTGTTTTGAGAATAAAGGTCAGCTCGCCTTCGCCCGGGTTGGTTTTTGAATAATAAATATCGCCCGTGTCAAGACCCGAGGTGATTTCGTCCATGTTGTAATACTGAATTTCGTCAATATTCATCATGCCGAAAACATCCGAAACGCCCGTTGCATATTCAAACCAGTCGCTCTGAACGGTAAACGGATTGTTCATAGAGGTGTACCAATCTTTAAGCTCGTTGTTGACCGCAAAGCCGATAGGCAGATAGTATTCATTTTCATAAGCCGTAAATTTGCCCCGGTTCATAAGCTCCGTGTAATAATCGTCCTCAACCGTCACATTTTCGTCATTGTCAACGATATATTTCATTGAGTGCATCATGTTGTAAACAGGGGTCTGAAGATGATAAGTGTAGCTGTTAATATAGTTGCCGTAGATGCCGAGATCGCTCTGAACGTTGGAAAGCTTTTCATAAGCCATTGAGGAGAAGGTTGAAACTCCGTTATAGCCGTACCATGCGGGATCCATTCTTGCTCTGTTGTAGGTTAAATCCATTCTGTAGGTATCGCTTCCGTCATATTCGTCAAGCTGTGATTTGAGCGCACGGAAGTCATCATAATCGCCGACATAGTTTGACTTTATCTGATCCATGCTGTAACGGTCTGTGTTTGCGCAGGCAACTTCGCCGATAACACAGCACAGAAGCAGAACGGCAACGGCGGAATGCTGATACTTCTTGTCTTTCATAAGAGCAAAAACAAGGCAATAGGTAACAACGAAAATGATGCTGATAAGAATTGTTACTTCTTCAACATTTTTCGAGCCTAATTTCTGAATTAATATAATCGCTCCGAGGGTTGCAATTCCCGAGCCGAGAACGGCTCTGCCGCTGAATTCGCTCAGCCTTGTAAACGCCTTGTAGGCAAGAGTGAGCAGAATGAATGAATACATGAACGAGAAGCGGTAAGGCAGATCGTTCGGGTAATGGAAGCCGTGCCAGATATAATTGAGGATATTAACATTAAAGCTGAAATAGAGAATACCAAGCAGAGAAACGTTGGCAATCTTTTCTCTGAGAGGAACGGATTTTGTGAAAAGATAAAGCGGAACAAGAAGAACGGTTGCAATTCCGCAGTAAACATTGGGCAAAACATCTTCGCCGCTGCTGCGAATGGTGGGCTTGACGCTTGCAAGGTGGTTTGCAAGAAAATCGAATATAGAATAATAGGAATTATAATCCTTCGGGAAGGTTCCCGATGTTGCGGAGCAGTTTTTGAGGATAACAAATGTCGGCAAAAGCGCAACCGCAACAAGGCAGGCGGCGGCAATGCTCGCAAAGGCAAATGTAAATCCGCTTCTGAGAAAAATACTGCCTTTCAGCATGTTTTTAAAAGAATATTTTTTCTCGCCGCTTTCGGTAAGTGTGTATGGCGTTGAACCGTCAAGCTCCGAGAGTTCTTTTTTGCTGAAGTAATAAACAAGAAAATAAAGTACGGAGAATATGCAGGTCATATAGCCCATATAGTAGCTTGAAAGAAGCGTAAGGGCAAGAAAAGCAATGTAAAGCCTCGGATTTCTGCGATTTATGATATTTTCGATTCCGAGAATAACAAGCGGAAAATAAACCATTGCGTCAATCCACATGACATTCCAATAATAGGCTATAAAGTAGCCGCACATGGAATAAAGCACGCCGAATGCCGCAGTAGTGAAATCGTGTCTGTTCTGAGATTTTTTAAGGTAATAGGTGAAAGTCCATGCCGAAAGGGCGGCTTTTGCAAGAATCATTCCCGCAATGGCTTCAGGCATGTTTTTATGACCGAGCAAAAGAATGATTATCGCACTCGGGCTTGAAAGATAGTTGAAAAAGTTGCCGAGGAAGGGCGAACCCAAGCCCGTTTGCCATGAATATAAAAAGCTTTTCAGATTTGTAACCCTGTCATAAAATTCAGCAAAAAGCGGACCGTACTGATGATAGAGATCCATTCTGAGTATGGTTGTTTCGCCGAACGGGAAAAGGTCGTAGCAATAATAAACAAGCATCATAACGCCGACCGTGCAGAGCAGAGCAAGCCAGCAGTATGAGTTGTTGCTGAAAATCCGCTTGAATACGGATTGTTTCCGTGAGTCGTTCTCAAGCCTTGACATATTAAAATATCCTCCAAAAGAAATAATTGCCATTACAATTAATTACTATAACATATTATAAACATTAATACAAGTAAACAATTTGTTAAATTCCTTTTATAGTGATTTCAAGGATGGAAACAGGCAGTATTTGCTGTTGTAAAATCTGCATAATACATTCTCCAAAAAAATGAAGATGCGTTTACCGACCAAAATGCAAGCAAAGAGGTCAGTAGACATTACGCATCTTCTGACAAAATGATATCACAAAATGATTCATATGTCAATAAAACTATTGTTCAGAAGAAAGATTAAAACTTATGATGCAACGGTTTATGAGAAAAACCGCAAGCTTATTCAAATCCGCTCTGTTCTAATTGCGGACAAGAAGCCATATATATTATCAAACGGAAAAGAAAGGTCAGAAAAAACAATGGATAACATTCAGCGATTTGATCTTGCCGCAGGCAGCCTTTCTCCGAGTCTGTCTCAGCCGCTTCTTGCGCTCGGAGCTTTTGACAAAAACCGAATCCGTGAAATAAGGCTTCGCACCGGAATGCCTGCGGTTATTATGACGGATTCGGGAGCGGAATTTCTTTTGCCCGGCGGCAGACTGAGCGGCGTTTATTCGGATCTGGCGTTAAAAACCGATGAAAAAGAAATTGAAGAAATATTCAGAAGACTTTGCAGTTATTCGGTTCACAGCTTCACGGAAGCGATAAACCGGGGATATGTGACGCTTGCGGGCGGCCACAGGGCGGGAGTTGCGGGAACCGCCGTCTCCGAAAACGGCAGAGTGACCGCCGTCAGGGATATCTGCGCAATCAACCTCAGAATTGCCCGTGAAATCATTGGGGCGGCTGATGAAATATATAAATCCGATTTTGTCAACGGATTAAAATCCGTGATAGTTGCAGGGCCTCCGTCAAGCGGAAAAACAACAATCCTGCGTGACCTTGCACGGCAGCTTTCGGGAGCGGAGCGAGGGAAATTTTTTAAAGTTTTTGTCTGCGACGAGAGGGGAGAAATCGGAGCAAGCGTATTCTCTGCGGCGCAGAATGATCTTGGTATAAACTGCGATTTGATAACGGCATATCCGAAAACCGAGGGCATATTGATTGGCTTGCGTTCGTTTTCGCCCGATATTATTATTTGCGATGAAATTGCTTCTTATGAGGAGGCGCAGGCGATAGAATCGGGCGTCAACTGCGGAGTATCGTTCGCTTTGAGCATTCATGCAAGAGACGAAAGGGAGCTTAAAACAAAACCGATTCTGAGAAAGCTTCTTTCAACGGGCGCATTTGAAAAAGTTATTCTGCTTTCGGGCGTTCATGTCGGAAAGGTTGAAAAAATCATCGGGGCGGGTGAGCTTATTGCTTAAAACGGCGGCAATGCTTCTGATATCGGCAGGCTTTAGCTTCGGAGGCTTCAGCCTTGCGAGCTATTATGCCAAAAGAATTTCCGTTATCAGAGAAATCCTGCTTATGATTTCGGTTATTGAAACACAGCTTAACTACGCATGCCTGCCCGTGTCGGATATTCTGAATTTGCTTTGCGAAAGCGAAAGATATGAGAATCTCGGGTTTCTTAAAAAATGCCGATCCGAAACCGAAAACGGCGAGCCTTTCCCGAGCGCATGGAAAAAGAGCGTTCAAAGCGAAAAAGAACTTTGCCGTCTGCTTTCTGATTTTACCGTTCATCTTGAAAGACTCGGTGCGGATATCGGCTCAACGGATGTTTCGGGTCAGCTCAGATGCTGTGAATATTACAGGCGGATTTTTGAAAGTGAGCTTGCATTGAGGGAAGAAACGGGTAAAAAGTATTCAAAGCTTTTCCCCGCTCTCGGTCTTACTCTCGGCATTTCTGCGGCAATTCTGATGATTTGAGGTGTCAAAGATGGATATAACCGTTGTTATAAAGATTGCGGCGGTCGGAATTATAGTTGCGATTCTCAATTCAATACTTGTGCGTTCGGGGCGTGACGACTATGCGATGATAACGATTCTTGCGGGCATTGTCGTTGTGCTGATGATGCTGATTCCGCAGTTTGCCGATTTGCTTGATACCGTAAAGCAGATTATTGAATTCTGAAATGGATATTCTGAAAATAACCTTTATAGGCATTCTGACCGCCCTGCTTTATGCGCTGATAAGGCAGATAAAGCCCGAATTTGCGCCGCTTGTTGCCTTGGGCGGTGCGGCTGTAACGCTGATTGCATTGACGGAAAAGCTGCTTGATTTATCGGACGGTGTCGGGGAAATGATAAGCCTTGCGGGAATTGATAAGGAGAATGTTTCAATTTTGCTGAAAGCCCTTGCAATCTGCGTTGTAACTCAGTTTGCGGCGGATATTTGTTACGATAATTCCTGCTCATCGGTTGCGGGTGCGGTTGAGCTTGCGGGCAGAATCGGAGCGGTTGCTCTTGCCGTGCCCATGCTCAAAGCCGTAGCTCAGCTTGCGATTGGATTGATAAACGGATGAATTATAAAAAAATCGTTACTTTGATATTGGCAATTGCTTTTACTGCTCTGTTTTCTCTGAGCGCCCGTGCGGCAAACATTGATGAATATTCAAAAGATTCGCTCGAAGCCATCGGCGCAGACAAACTGTCGGATTATCTTTCCGATGATTCGCAGAAATATCTTGAAAAGCTCGGCTGTGAAGATATGGAGCTTGAAAAAATCCTTGATGTATCTCCGAAATCGGTTTTTAAATTGCTGTGGGAAATGCTCAAAGACGGATTTAAAGAACCGCTCAAGGGATTGATGAAAGTCACGGGAACCGTATTGCTCGTGAGCGTTTGTTCGGGATTTTTTCCCGATGATGAAAAAAGCAAAGCCGTACTGAACCTGATTTGCGGTTGCTTTATTGTTATTTCGGTTTTTGCGCCTGCGGCACAAAGCATAAAAGCGGCGGTTTCGGCAATAAAATCCTGCTCGGCATTTGAAAAGGCGTTGATTCCCGTTCTTGCCGCAGTTGTAACAGCTTCAGGCAATCCGACAAGTGCGCTCACCTTTAAAAGTGCGGCTTTTGCCGCCGCAGAATTCATTGAAGCATTGGCGGAAAACTTCGCTTTGCCTATTATAGGCATTACTTCAGCTCTCGGGATGTCGGGTGCAATGCTGCCCACGCTGAGGCTCTCGGCGATAAGCGAAATCCTCAGAAAAACCGTAACCACGGTGCTTTCGGTTTCGGCAGGGCTGTTTTCGGGCTTTCTTGCGCTGAAAAGCCTGCTTTCTTCTTCTGCGGACAGCATTGCAGTTAAGGGAGTCAAGCTTGCGGCGAATACCTTTGTTCCCGTTGTCGGCGGTGCTTTGGCAGAGGCTTATTCATCCGTTGTCGGAAGTCTTTCATTGCTCAAAGGCACGGTCGGAATTTATGCAATACTTGCTTTGTTTGTTATCGGGATACCCATAATTATAAATCTTTCACTCTGGGTGCTTGCAATGCGTGCGGCGTGTGCGGTAAGCGATTTGCTTGATTGCCGGGTATGCTCGGAATTGCTCAGAAACACGGCTTTTGTTTTTTCAACGGCAAATGTAATGCTGATTCTTTGCATGGCTGTGTTTATAATCTCCGCAGGCTTGGTTGTTGCCGTTAAAACGGATTTATAAATTTGTAGTGTTAAGATAAAACAGAGGTGATAAAGCTTTGGATGCTTTGAAAAGCTGGGCTGTCAGCCTGATTGCCGCCGCTGTGGCGGGAACCTTTGCAATGATAGTTTCTCCGAGAGGCTCAATGGATAAAACCATCAGGGCAGTTGTCGGGATTTTTGTTGTTGCGGCAATTTTCTCTCCCTTAACCGAACTTAAAAATGACGGAAAGAATTTTTTTGAAAAAGAAGCGTTTGCGTTTGAGGAGGATAAAGAGGCGGATGAAAACCTGAATGAATATCTGCTTTCAGCTTGCAAAAACGCCGTAAACAGCGAGATTAAAAAGGCGGCTGACGAGCTTAACATACCATCATATAAATCGGAAATCGAGGCTTATGTTGATGACGAAAACTGTATAATTATACAGAACATT
>JAEDKI010000115.1 GCA_016295895.1 Clostridiaceae bacterium
AACATTATAGCATGTGAAAAAAGCGATTTCAATATTTTAAATTATAATTTTAATAAGTAAATTCGCAGACCTCTTTGATTTTTCTTTGAAGCGCAAGAAAATCCTCAAGAGCGTCGGGCTTCTGATTGGGATTTCTCAGCAGAGCGGCGGGGTGAAAGGTTCCCATAAACAGGATTCCGCCCTTTTCAATGAATTCTCCGTGCTGCTTTGTGACCTTGAAATCCTTTGAAATGAGCCGCTGAGCCGAAATTCTGCCCAGACAGACTATGATTTTCGGCTTTATCAGCCTTGTTTGCTCCCTGAGCCAATCAATGCAGCAGTCCTGCTCCTCGGGGAGCGGGTCTCTGTTCTTGGGCGGTCTGCATTTTACCATATTCGCAATATAAATATTCTTTTTGCGGTCAAGCTCGATTGCTTCAAGGTATTTGTCAAGCAGTTTTCCGCCTCTGCCGACAAAGGGCTCGCCCTGCAAATCCTCGTTTTCGCCCGGACCCTCGCCGACAAACATTACCTCGGCTTTCTCGTTGCCGACCCCGAAAACAAGATTTGTTCTTGTTTCGCAAAGCCCGCATTTTCTGCACTGCATGCAGTCGCTTTTGAGCTGTTCCCAATTATCATACATTTCCGCTCACCCCTCGGTTATTGAATATTTCTTTTGATTTTTCGGCATCTTTTCTTATCTGTTTGCCGAGATCCTCCATTGAATCAAAGCGAATTTCGCTTCTGATAAACTGCAAAAGCCTGACCTCGACAATTTGCCCGTAAAGGTCGCCCTCAAAGCCCAGAATGCAGGTTTCGCTTCGGTAATCCTCGTTTTCAAACGACGGGCGCAGACCGATATTGGTTACCGACGGATAAATTTTGCCGTCAAGCACCGTCATTGAAGCGTAAACGCCCCTTTTAGGATGAATGAAGCCGGGTTCAAAGTGCTGATTTATCGTCGGAGCGCCCATGAGCCGACCTCTGTGGTCGCCGTCGGAAACAATCAGCCGATATCTGAATTCTCTGCCGAGCATGGAGTTGGCAAGCGTAATGTCACCGCTTTCAATCGCTCTGCGGATTCTCGTTGAGCTGATGGGGCTTCCGTCAAAATCAATCGGGGGAGCAATTTCAAGCTCCAGCCCGTACTCGGCGCAAAGCTTGCTCAGAACATTGCAGCCGCCCTCGTTGCCCTTGCCGAAACGGTAGTTCCAGCCGCAGCAAACGCCGCCCGCATTCAGCCTGCCAATAAGAATTTTCTCAAAAAACTCCCTGCATGACATATCTTTTATTTCTCTGAATGAAATAATATGCCTTTCTACTCCGATTTCCGCAAGAAGCTCGTCACGGATTTCGTCCTGCATAATCTTTGCGGGAGCGTTGTTCATTATCGTTAGCATCGGGTGAGAATCGAAAAGAAGCGTAAGCGGAGAAAGCCCGCACTTTTTTTGCAAATCAAAAGCGCAGGCTATAACCGACATATGTCCTCTGTGCAAGCCGTCAAAGCTGCCGAGCGTGACGGCCTTTTTCGTTTCGGAACCCATTTATACCTCTTAATTAATTTTTCCTGAATTGCATTTTCATGCGCTGTTCCTTTGAAAGAATGCGCTTGCGAAGTCTGAGCGAGGTCGGAGTAACCTCCAGCAGTTCATCATCCTTGATGAATTCCATGCACTGCTCAAGGCTCAGAACGCTGTGAGGAACAAGGCGGAGAGCGTCATCAGAGCCTGACGCACGGGTGTTGGTCAGGTGCTTCTGCTTGCAGACATTGCAGACGATATCTTCATTCTTGGCGCATTCGCCGACTATCATGCCCTCGTAGACCTCAACGCCTGCGGGGATAAAGAGACGGCCTCTGTCCTGAGTATTGAAAAGACCGTATGCGCTGCTGACTCCCGTTTCGTGAGCAACGATTGAGCCCCTCTCACGGGTCTGAATGTCGCCTTTATAGGGGGCGTAGCCGTCAAAGAGCTGGTTCATTATTCCGTTGCCGTTGGTGTCGGTCATGAACTCGGAGCGGTAGCCGATAAGACCTCTTGACGGAATTTTGAATTCAAGATGGGTTGAGCCGCCCTCACGGGCGCCCATATTTTCAAGCTCACCCTTGCGGGCACCCAATTTTTCAATAACTGCGCCGACATACTGCTCGGGAACCTCAACGATAAGCAGTTCCATGGGTTCGAGAAGCTGACCGTCTTTTTCTTTATAAATAACCTTCGGGCGTGAAACCTGGAATTCATAGCCCTGACGGCGCATTGTTTCGATAAGAATTGAAAGGTGAAGCTCGCCTCTGCCCGAAACTTTAAAAGTATCGGTTGAATCGGTTTCTTCAACCCTCATGCTGACATTTGTTTCAACTTCCTTGAAAAGCCTGTCACGCAGGTTTCGTGAGGTAACGAATTTGCCCTCTCTGCCTGCAAACGGGCTGTTGTTGACAATGAAATTCATTGAAATTGTCGGCTCGTCAATCTTGATGAACGGCAGAGCCTCAACATTTTCCGGGTCGCAGGCGGTTTCGCCGATATTGATGCCCTCAATGCCGGAAACGCAGATTATATCGCCCGCTTCAGCCTCGTCGCACTCAACACGGCGCAGACCCTCAAACTGATAAAGCCTTGAAACATGAACATTCTGCCGTGTTCCGTCGGTTTTGCACAGAACAATCTGCTGACCCTTTTTAATTCTGCCCCGTTCAACTCTGCCAACGCCGATTCTGCCGACATAATCGTCATAATCAAGGCTTGAAAACAGAACCTGAAGCGGCTCATCGGGATCGCCTCCCGGCGGGTCAATGTGTTCAAGAACAGCGTCGAAAAGCGGCTGCATATCGCCGCTGCGGCATTCGGGGTCAAGGCTCGAATAGCCGTCCTTTGCGCTTGCGTAAACAACGGGAAAATCAAGCTGATCTTCCTCTGCGCCGAGGTCGATGAACAGGTCAAGAACCTCGTCAACAACCTCTGCGGGGCGGGCGTTCGGGCGGTCGATTTTATTGATGACAACAAGAACCTTTTTCTTAAGGTTGAGTGCCTTTTTCAAAACGAATCTCGTCTGAGGCATACAGCCCTCAAAGGCGTCAACGAGCAGAAGAACGCCGTCAACCATCATCAGTATGCGCTCAACCTCACCGCCGAAATCGGCATGACCCGGAGTGTCAACGATATTGATTTTTGTGCCTCTGTAATGGATTGAGGTGTTTTTGGAGAGAATTGTAATTCCTCTTTCACGCTCAAGATCGTTGGAGTCCATAACTCTGTCGGCAACCTGCTCGTTTTCACGGAAAGTTCCGCTTTGTTTGAGCATTTCGTCAACGAGAGTGGTTTTGCCGTGGTCAACGTGAGCGATGATAGCAACATTTCTTAAATCTTTTTTCGGGGACAAGGGAATTCACCTTTTTCTATAGTTTTTATAATAATGACCTTGCCTTTCGGTTTAGTCTTATTTTTCAATCAGAATGCCTTCTTCTTCACGCTTTGCCTGAAGCTTTTCAAGCATATCAGCCTTTTCCTTGCCCGAAATCTTATAGAAGAACATCGGGATGGAGCAAAGCAGCAGGCTCACGCCGGGAACGATCGAAACAAGGGAGAACATTGCAAAGTTCTGAGTTCTTGTCAAATCCGTTGCCGCCATGATGAAGTCGGAGGAAAGCATGTTTTCGGGCTTGATGCCGATAAACATATACATCAGAACGATTCCGCAGGTTGCAAAAGCGTTGCCGAGCTTGTTGACGAAGCCCTGGCAGGCTGAGCCGAGAGCATTGTCACGGTAGCCGGTCATCAGCTCCATGTAGTCAAGGCAGTCGCCTATCATTGCGTAGGAGATAACATTCAGAACGCCGAGCGGAATGCATGAAATGAGAATGAACGGAATGCAGATATAAAGATTTGCGGTGAACCAGCCTATAACGGTTGTGAACATGCTGGCAGCAAAGCCGAGCAGACAGGTTGTGATAACGATTTTTTTGTAGTCAAACTTCTGCATGAGCTTTGGCATGAACAGCATTGCGCCGAACATGCCGACGATTGCGCAGACCTGGAATATCGTCTTGACAGCCGAAACGCTGGCGTCGATATATTCAAGACGGGTCTGAGCCGACATATCCGCAGTCAGTTCGGGGCCGATATAAAATGCATAACGGGCAACATGAACGGCGGCGGCCTGAACCATGTATCTGCCGCTCGAAAGAATGCCCATGAGGATAACAAGCATGAGGGGCTTGCATTTGAAAATTCTGCTGAGCCTTGACGGCTCGCCCTTGACGGGCTTTTTGTCGGGAATTATTACTCTTTCCTTAACATTAAAATAGGAATTAATATAAAGAACCGTGCCGATAAGAACGGTTGCAACGGCAATAACAAGGTATTTGGTCTTATTATATGCAATACCGTCGGAAACTCCGAGGATTCCGGGCAGAATAAAGCCTGCGGCGAAGAAAAGAACCTCGGGAATTGCCGAGCCGACTCCGTTTATCGTTCTACCGAGCGAGATAACCGAGCCTCTTTCGGCGGCGTCGGGCGTTAATACGTTCGGCAAGCTCCAGAAAGGAACATCAGCCATGGTATAAATCATACCCCAGGCAACATAAACGATTGCGGTGTAAATCATTAACTGCTTTTTGGGCAGATCGGGGCTGAGATACATCAGAACCGTCAGAACCGCAATGGGAATGCCCGCAAAGAGAATGTAAGGCTTCATTTTGCCTCTTTTTGTGGTGCGGCGGTCAACGATGATGCCCATAAGCGGGTCGTTGATTGCGTCCCAGACTCTTGCAAGCAGCATAAGCAGCAGCACAAAAATCAGAGGAAGCTGGAGAACATTTACATAATAGTCGCTGATATAGCTGGACATCATGGCATAAATCATGCCCTGACCTCCTGCGCCGAGAGCAAACATCCAAAGCTCTTTTTTGCCGAGGTATGTCTTGTTTTCCATGGAAAGCCTTCCTTTCTCATTTTCTGTTGATGCGGGAAAAAGCCAAGGGAGCCGTTGCAGAAAACAGCTCCCGGAATGCACATCCAATTATCCGCAGAACAATTCGGAGCTTAAAGCATATTTATGAATCGGACTGCGGATTAAATTTTATTCGCCTTTCATTTCAAGGAGTTTAACCTTGCCGTCATATGAAGCCTGGCTGACCTTGATTGAATCGGTGATTGCAGCTTTGATGTCGTCCTCGGTTGCGCCGAGCTCCTCGCTGTACTTTCTGTCAATGAAGAGGTTGACATCCATAATATCGGCAAGTCCGTCAACATCAATACCGCTTTCAATGCCCTTTGCGGCATATTCTTTCTTGACCTTGCCAAGACCCATACGCATCATCCAGGGTGCAACGCTGATGATCTTTCTGTTGTCGCCCATGCCTCTTGCTGCGTAAACGATCTTGAGGAATTCTTTCCATGTCATGTTATACATGCTGATGGGCCATGCCTTTGCGCCCTTTGATTTCTCAGCGGCGCCGACGATAACCTGACCAACCTGACGAACGGTCAGCATAGCTGTTCCGCCTGCGGGATACATGGTGAACGGAAGCTTATCCATCATCTTGATCTGCTCAATGAGGATAACCCAAACGGGCTTTCTGCCGGGCTGAGTGCCGAAGATATAGGGAAGCTCAAGAACGGAAACGTCAAAGCTGTCATCAGCAAATGAGAATGCAACATTCTCCTGCTCGATACGGCTTCTTATGTAGGGATGCTTCTCGGTGAGCTTCATGTCGGGGCGCTCTTTAGCAAGATATGAGAAATAAGAGCCGAGAACAACTGCGTTTTTCATTCCAACCTCTTTGCAGAGGGGAAGAATCCTCTTGAGAGGAGCGATGTTGTACTTGTAATAAGCATCGTAAACGGGAGCGGGGAACTCAACTCTTTCGTCAACGCCTGCGGCAAAAACGAAGCAGTCATAGCCCTGCATCATGGCCTTGATTTCGTCATCCGACTTCTCATAGATATTGCAGAATTCAATATCCATTTCCTTGGGGATGGGTGCACCTTCGGGAAGCGGGGGGAGAGCAACGCTCTTAACCTCATGGCCTCTCTCGATAAAGATTCTCGCCGCTTCGCAGCCGAGAAGACCTGTGCCGCCAATCATAAAGACTTTCATCAGATTATTCCTCCTAATTGAATAATTATACCTTTATAATATATCTTTTTTTTATAATATAGTCAAGAGAATACGGAAAATAAATTCGATTTATTTTGCTGTTTTTAGTATTATTTCGAAAAAAATGACATGTCTACTGTTTTTGTAACGCAAAAATGTGCTCCGACGGAATTTTTTGAAATTGATCGCACGACAAAATAAGCAGAAATCATCAAAAAACCGTGGCGGATGGGTCACCTGTGACCGACTGATATTCCTCCGCAAAATCTGATTGTTTTATTAGCCTCCTCCTACGGGGGAGGTGGCACGGCGAAGCCGTGACGGAGGGAGTTAAATTCCAATTTGTAGGGGACGATGCCCACATCGTCCCAAAGAAAAATATTTCATTATTTGTCTGCGGAGAATCGGAACGCTGAGGACAGCGTTCCCTACCGAACCGACTATTAAATCCGGAACAATTCAGCCATTCCGAAAAAACAGCAAAAATCATCGGCAACACGGTAGGGGCGAACTGTGTTCGCCCGCTTGAAAACGCTTGATATCAATACAAATCCCTCGTAGGGAACGCCG
>JAEDKI010000116.1 GCA_016295895.1 Clostridiaceae bacterium
TTTAACATTATTTTACACCATAATTACCCAAAAGACAATTATATTGTTATAAAA
This sequence comes from Clostridiaceae bacterium, assembly GCA_016295895.1. Taxonomy (GTDB): domain Bacteria; phylum Bacillota; class Clostridia; order Oscillospirales; family Acutalibacteraceae; genus CAG-177. Next base: position 55 of record JAEDKI010000116.1, read on the forward strand.
TACATAAAAAATTAACAAAGTTCAAAATAACACTTTATTATTTTGAAAAGTTATGTTAAAATATAAAACAATAATATTCATTTTTCCGAAGGAGAGCTTTTTATGTTTGTTGCCATAATGGGCTACGGTGTGGTCGGTTCGGGCGTTGCAAGCCTGCTTAAAAAGAATCATGAGCATATCGTGCAGAAAAGTATGCAGAATGAATTGGAACTGAAATATATTCTTGATCGCCGAACTTTTCCCGGAGACCCCTATGAGCAGATTGTCATTTCGGATTTTTCAAAAATTCTTGAGGACGATGAAATCAAAATAGTTGTTGAAACCATGGGCGGTGTTCACCCTGCCTATGAATATGTTCTTGCCTGTCTCAAAGCCGGCAAGAGCGTTGTTACCTCAAACAAGGAGCTTGTTGCCGTTAAAGGCTGTGAGCTTTTGGAGGTTGCCGATGAGCATAATGTCAACTTCCTCTTTGAAGCGAGCGTCGGCGGCGGTATTCCGATTATCAGACCCATCAGCCAGTGCCTTGCCGCAAACGATATTGACGAAATTGCAGGAATTCTTAACGGAACAACTAATTTCATTCTGACTAAAATGATTACTGAGGGGATGACCTTTGACGAGGCGCTTCTGCTTGCTCAGAAGAACGGCTACGCCGAGAGAGACCCCTCCGCAGATGTTGACGGCTTTGACGCTTGCAGAAAGATCTGCATTCTTGCCGCTCTCTGCTTCGGCAAGCATGTTTATCCCGATTCGGTTCATACAGAGGGAATACGCAAAATAAAGCTTTCAGATGTTGAATACGCTCATTCATGGGGCGGAGTCATAAAGCTTATTGCAAGAGCCAAAAAGCTTGAAGACGGCAGGGTTTCCGTCATGGTTTCGCCTGCGTTTGTTCAGAATCACAGCCAGCTTGCGTCGGTTGACGATGTTTTCAATGCAATTCTCGTCAGAGGCGACGCAATCGGAGATGTTGTATTTTATGGCAGAGGCGCAGGAAAAATGCCGACGGCGAGCGCCGTTGTTGCCGATGTTATCGACTGCGCAAAGCACATGGAGCGCAAGAAATTCTTCGGCTGGAAAGACAGCGAACCCGGCTATGTTGCGGATTATCTTGAAAATGTTACCTCATTTTATATCAGGGCAACAACAGAAAATGCGGCTTCTGCGGTTGCGAGCTTCAACAGCCTTTTCGGCAAGGTTGAGCTTCTTACCCGTGAGAACGCTCCCGAGGGTGAAATTGCATTCACCACGGAGCCGATATCGGAAAAAGAGCTTTCCGAAAAGCTTGCCGGCTTAAAAGATGCAAAAATTGAATCGGTAATCAGAATAACGGATTATTGATTTTTCCTTTACAGAATTTGGAGGTTTTTTATGGCTTTAATTGTTCAGAAATTCGGCGGCAGTTCGGTTGCCAACGCCGAAAGGGTAATGAATGTTGCAAGAATCGTTACCGATACTTACAAGCAGGGCAACGATGTCGTTGTTGTCGTTTCCGCTCAGGGCGACACGACCGACGACCTCATTGAAAAAGCAAACGAGATAAATCCCCACGCTTCAAAGCGTGAGATGGATATGCTTCTTGCTTCGGGCGAGCAGATTTCGATTTCTCTGCTTGCAATGGCGATTGAGAAGCTCGGCTATCCGTCATGCTCTCTGCTCGGCTGGCAGGCGGGATTTTCAACAAACTCCGTTTACGGCAGCGCAAGAATCAAAAAGGTTTCTGCGGAACGCATCAAAATGGAAATTGCAAAGAAGAATATCGTTGTTGTTGCAGGCTTCCAGGGTCTTAACAAATATGACGATATCACAACTCTCGGCAGAGGCGGCTCGGACACAAGCGCAGTTGCAATCGCCGCCGCAATGCATGCAGACCGCTGTCAGATTTATACCGATGTTGAGGGCGTTTATACCGCCGACCCGAGAAAGGTCAAGGGCGCCCGTAAGCTCAGCGAGATAACCTATGATGAAATGCTTGAGCTTGCAACCCTCGGAGCACAGGTTCTCAACAACCGCTCCGTTGAAATGGCAAAAAAATATAATGTTAAGCTTGAGGTGCTTTCAAGCCTTGTCAGCGCACCCGGCACAATCGTTAAGGAGGTAGCATCAATGGAAAAAATGCTCGTCAGAGGAGTTACAAAGGATACGGATGTAGCTCGTATTTCTATAATCGGAGTTCCCAATGTTCCGGGAATTGCTTATAAAATTTTCGGTAAGCTTGCCGCAAAGAATGTAAATGTTGATATTATTCTTCAGTCGGTCGGCAGAGGCGACACAAAGGACATCGCATTCACAACCACCAAGGCAAACGTTGACGCAACGATTAATACTCTCAGAGAGCTTGATCTTCTCAGCGGACTTGAAATTGTTTGCGACGAGAATGTTGCCAAGGTTTCGGTTGTCGGCGCAGGCATGGAATCTCACCCCGGAATCGCCGCAAAGATGTTTGAGGCTCTCTTTGAGGCGGATATAAACATTCAGATGATTTCGACGAGCGAAATCAAAATTTCCGTTCTTATCGATATTGAGGACGGCGACAAGGCGGTTGAAGCCGTTCACAACGCATTTATTCCGGTTCTCAACTGAAAAAGCAAAAAAACAGGGCTGCCGTCGCAGCCCTGTTTTGTTATGCGGATTTGTTTTCGCCCGATGAATTCTTCGGCATTTTATTGAGAAAAGCGTATGAGGTTATCGTCAGAATCAGCATCAGCAGAGAAACCGCTACGGGCGAATCGATGCCGTAGAACGGTGCGCAGACAAGCTCAAACAAGACCTCGAACACCTCTCCGCCGCCGAGCGCTCTTGTCATCATTGTCAAAACGCCGACAATAAGCCCTATCATCGAATAAATGCTGACAATCCTTATCCATAAGGCTTCGCCGAGCTTGTATGCAACGGCAATCGAAGCAATAACAACGATTGAATAGCCTGCGGCGGAAAGCACCTGAGCCGCATTCGGCAGGGTTTTGAGAAGCTCGGGAACAAGCTTGATGAGCTTCCATATGTAGGGTGCGCCGAGCAAAAGGGCGCAGACAATATAAAAGGTCAGCCTGATACTTTTTTTATCATTCATTGCCGATTGCCTCTCTCAATGCTCTTGCAAGCTGGTCGGGGCAGGAGGTGCTTTTGAAGCCGCAGCGTATTCCGCTGAATCTTTCAATAACATCCTCGGCTTTCATTCCGTCAACGATTGCTCCGATGCCCTTGAGGTTGCCGTCACAGCCGCCCATAAAATGAACATTCTTAACGATTCCGTTATCAAGCTCAAAGCTTATCTGGTGGGAGCAGGTTCCGCTCGTTCTGTAAGTATATTCCATTTTTATCACTCCTGTTGTATATTTTTCTCTTATTCTACACTATCCCATGGAATTTTGCAAGCTACATCAGAATATAAATCAAAGAAAAAATCAGCCCGAAGTCGCATCTGTCCGCCATAAGCAAAATTACTATCGGAAGAATGACGGAACGGTCGGAATCGCAGGAGCCGCTTCGGCTTCCCGATGAACAGCGGCGTTCGGGCAGGATTATTCTCATGGGTCTGCTTACCATTTGCCGTCACCGCCCATCAGGTTTGACAGAGTGGGGAGAATATCAAGCAGTTTCAGAATTTGCATGGCTTCATCCGCTTTCTTTCTTCTTTTTTCGCTCAGCAGAGGCTTCAGCGCTTCAATAAGCTTGGTTCGGTCATCTTTTTTGTTCATGGCGTTCATGATTGAGCTGAGCTTCGCCATCATCTGAGCATTGCCGAGCAAGCTCGAAAAATCGGGCATGGCGGAGCCGGAGGCAGGCTCCGATTTGCCGCCCGCCTCTGCGCCGCTCTGAGAAGAAAACAGGTTTTCTGCCGCAGCCTTTAAGTTTTCAATATCCTCATCGGAGAGGCTCGATAATATATCGTTTATGTTATCCATCCGTTCCGCCACCGTTAAAAATTATTTGCCGCCTCTGAATTGCTTCATCAGCTTTTGCGCCTGTTCGCTGCTGAGCAGTTCTTCAAGCGCCTTTTTGTCGCCGAGAATTCTCTTGATTTCGCTTGCCTTGTCATCGCTCAGCTTTGACTGAACGGCTCCGAGCAAATCCTCGGGCTTATTTGATCCGGCAGCCTTGGCAAGCCTCAGGATCTCATCGAAAGATAAATTTTCTTTGCTGATTGCAATCACCGCCTTTATCCTTTATAATATAGATATGTCAGAGCAATAATCTGTAGAACGGAGGACGGATTATGAGGATTCTTGTTTTTTCGGATTCGCACGGCAACAGCCGTTGCATGAGCGAGGCGCTCTATTCAAATCCGAATGCTGAAATGATAATTCATCTGGGAGACGGTGAGCGGGATTTAAACGATATCGGCGATGCCGTTGCAGGCAGAAAAATTATTCAGGTCTGCGGCAACTGCGATTTATATTCGCTTCTGCCCACCAACGAGCTTGTGACTGCCGACGGGGTTAAAATATTCTGCACCCACGGCTTTGCCGAGCAGGTCAAATCGGGCAATTCCGTTCTTATTTCAAAGGCAAAAGAGGCGGGAGCCCGCATTGCATTATATGGTCACACCCACAAAGCCGTGACAGATTACCGTGACGGGCTGTATATTATGAATCCCGGCAGTATCAGGAGCGGGGATTACGGGGCAATCGACATAACCGAAAAGGGAATATATCTCTCATTGCTTGAGGTGTAATATTAACCGCCGCAGGGGCATATATATTTGTCAGGCGGTGAGTTTATGTTTGTTTATTCTGTTAAAACCTCAAAGGCAAAGATTGCGGCGCTTGTGATTGCCATTGCGGCAGTTGCGGTTGCCATCGTATTGATAATCGGCAGGGGCGGCGAGCCGACGGCGGCAAATGATTCCGTTATCAGCTACAAGGCTTCAAATGCAGAGGAAAGAGCGGCGTTTCTTTCTCAGTTCGGCTGGAAGATATCCGAAGATCCCGTTGAAATAAGCGAGGTAATCATTCCGCAGGATTTCGATGCGGGATATGTCGAATATGCCGAAATGAACAAGGCACAGGGGCTTGATTTAGAGCCGTACAAAGGCGTAAGAGCCAAAAGATGGACATATAATATTCTGAATTATCCGGGGCTTGAAGAACTGACGGGCTCCGTTCAGGCAAACCTGCTTATCTATGACGGCAGGGTGATAGGCGGAGATATTTGTTCTCTTGAACAGAACGGATTCATTCACGGCTTTGATTTTCCCGAATCCGCCGTTCCGCAGACAACATCGGCTCCGCAGAGCGCAGTTGCCGTGACGGAGCAAACAACCGCAGGGGCAACAGGTGAATAACGGCAAACAAAATCGGCTTGCTTCGGCAGGCCGTTTTTTACACAGTATGATTACTTTGAATGGATAATGTTTGATAAACGGTCTTGTTTATTTTGATATATTATGTTATAATATGGTCGAAAACTGTTAAAAGCAGTATTTTTTCACGGTATAAAATGGGACAAAAATAAAATAATATCGGAGGGACATATGCAAAAGGATACAAAAAAGCTGATATTTGACACCTTTATTGAACAGCTTGAAAAGAAGCCGTTCGATAAAATCACGGTCAAGGATATTGTTGAATCCTGCGAAATCAACCGAAACACTTTTTACTATTACTACAGCGATATTTATGACCTCCTCGAAGAAGTTTTCACAAAAGAGCTGAAGGTCATTACCGAACAGCACAAAAACGGCGGTTCATGGCTTGAAGCCTTCATCAAGGTTGCCAACACCGCCTACAGACATAAAAAAATCATCAACAACATCTGTTCTTCACGAAGCTATGATTATTTTGAGAGCTATATGTATAAGTCGTGCAAGCACATTATGATTGATTTCGTTCAGCACACATCAAGCGGAATGGCAGTTCCGGATGAAGATGTTGAATTTATCGCTTCATTTTATGAATATGCATTTTTCGGAATAATCTCCGAATGGTTCAGAACGGGAATGCGTGAAGATCCGCTCGAGCTTGCAAGCCAGTTTTGGCTTGTTGCCGATAACATAAGATTTTCATTGCGCCGAAGTGAGAAAAGGGCGAAAAGCAGACTTGAAAACGGAAATACTATTTGAGGATGCGGCTGTTGCCGTGTGCCTGAAGCCTGCGGGCGTTGTCAGCCAGAGCACGGCGGGCGGCGAAGATATGATTGCGATTCTCAACGGGCATTTTGCCGAAAACGGCGAGAAAGCGCAGGCATATCCCGTTCACAGACTTGACAGAGAAACGGCGGGTATTATGGTTTATGCCAAAAACCGGCAGGCGGCTGCGGCTCTTTCAAAGCAGGCAGAGCAGAACGAAATCAGGAAGCGTTATTACGCCGTTGTTCACGGCTCTCCGAGCGAAAAAAGCGGAGTGCTCAGGGACTTGCTGTTCCGTGATAAGCAGAAAAATAAGACCTATGTTGTGAAGCGTATGCGAAAGGGCGTCCGAGAGGCTTCGCTTGAGTATGAGGTAAAAGAAGAAAGCGGCGGACTTTCGCTGATTGATGTTTTGCTTCATACGGGAAGAACTCATCAGATAAGAGTTCAGTTTGCAAGCCGCAAAATGCCGCTTTTCGGCGACGGGAAATACGG
>JAEDKI010000117.1 GCA_016295895.1 Clostridiaceae bacterium
TTGCTTTCATCCTTTGAAAGAGCGCTGAAAATCATATCCTGCGCCTTGTTGACATCCTGATATTCGTCAACGAGAATTTCGGCATAGTTTTCGGCAAGCCCGAGGGCAAGCGGAGTTCTTTTATAGACGTCTCCGTCAGGCTCAATGAGAAGCTTCAGCGCAAGGTGCAGAGTGTCTGAAAAATCCGCTCCGTTTTCTTCGCTTTTAAGCCTTGAAAATTCTTCGCCGAATTTCAGAACGGCGTTGATAAGCTCATTAATGACGGGCGAGAGACGCTCAATATCTCTTTTGTGCTCGGATTCCGAAATCGAAAACAGCTTTCCGAGCTCCTTCTTTGCTTTCGCCTTATATGTGTCTCTTGTGATTTTGCAAGCATCTTTAACGGCGCTTTCGTAGCCCTTTGGAGCCGAACTCATTCTTGAAAATTCCAAATTGGTCATGGAATCGGCAATTGAATCCCAATCATCATTGCAGAGGTCCTGAAGCTTTTCTTCAAAAAGCAGGATATCGTTTTCAAAAGCGGGTCTGTATTTCGCTTCAAGCTCAGGCTCCCGTGAAAGCAGAGCGATGCAGTTTTCTGCGTCGGATTTGCAGTTTCTGAGCAGACATTCGGAATAATTTATTATTGTTTTGCCCCAATTGCTCTCGGCGGCGGGCAGAGGATTTGAAAACTCCTCCGCAAGAGAGCGAAGCCAGCGTTCGGGGAACGGATAAGCCTGAGAGAGCTGATGAAGCTTCTTGATTGCGTTTATCAGCTTTTGGTCGCCCGATGAATCGCTGACAAGCTCCGAAAGGGTCAGAAAGCTCTCTGAAGCGTTTTGATGAAGCTCCTCAACAACCGAATTTACCGCCTGCATTTTCATAATGCTCAGACGCCCTTCATCAAGAAGAACAAAATCGGGAGCGATGCCGAGAGCATGAAAGTTTTCTCTGACAAGACCGATGCAGAATGAATCTATCGTGCATATGTTGGCGCAGGGAAGCATGAGCTGTTGGCGGCGAAGCCGTTTATCCGACGGATTCAGAGCCGTCATTTTGCCGATTGCGGCAGAGATTTTCTCTTTCATCTGAGCCGCAGCGGCGTTCGTGAAGGTGACTATCAGAAGATTTTCAACTCCGCAGGGATTTTCGCTGTCGCAAATCCGTCTTATGACTCTTTCAACCAGAACTGCGGTTTTGCCCGAGCCTGCGGCGGCGCTGACGAGCAGAGTGCCGTCTCTTGCGTCAATTGCTTTCTGCTGATCGTTTGTCCATTTCATCTGCTTCGCCTCCTTTCTCAAGAGCTTCAATAACGCTTTTCAAGTCGGTGTCAATCAGCTCACGAACGGGAATGTTATCCTCATATGAGCAGACCGCTTTGTAATCGCAGTAGTCACAGGTAAATTTGTAATTTTTTCCCAATGCGGGAACGGCTTCAATTCTGCCCGAATGCAGAGAATCCGCCATTTCGGCAAGGATTGAATCCGCCTTTTCTTTCAGCATTTCAAGCTGTTTCAGACCGATTGTCGAACCGACCGCAGAGCCGTTTTTCATTTTTGCGGGAATGAAAAGACCGCTTTCATTTTTATCCATGGCGCAGATAACATCGGAATCGTTTAGGACGATACCGCTCATCACGCATTGCTTCTGACGGGCGGCTTCAATGCTCTCGGGGGAATCACCTCTTTCTGCTGAAACAAGAGGAGCCTTTGCGGGATAATAGAGAACGCCTGCGGGGGTGAATTCGCCGTATCTTTTGCCGCCGTTCTGCCAGAGGGTAAACAGATAAATAAACATCTGCATATTAAGCCCCTGAACGACATCGCTGAGGGCGAAATCCTTGCCCGACGATTTATAGTCAACAACTCTGATGTATTTTTTGCCGTTGATTGTCGCTTCGTCAACTCTGTCAATTGCGCCCGAAATAACGACTTTTCCGCCGCCGGTTTCAACCTCATACGGCGGTATTTCGCCGTCAAATCCGATTTTCAGCTCAAAATCAACGGGAACGAAGCTGCTCAGAGACAGCTCCTTTATCAGCCTTTCCGCAACAAGAGTGACCGAGCTTATCAGCTTGTTGAAAAGAAAGACAAATCTTTCGCTTCTGTGAGCGCCGTCAAGGCGGGTCATAAGATAATCGGTCAGCAGAGTTCTGAAAAATTCGGTCAGCCCGTCTTTGTTCATGGCGAGAAGCTCGTCACGGCTGTTATCCGTCAGAAGCTTTTCGAGAGCGTAGTGGATTATGTTGCCCTTTTGAAGCGGGTCAAGCTCAGCAGGCTTCCTCGGCATGGCCTTGATGCCGTATCGGCAGAAATAGGCGAACGGGCATTTATAAAAGCTCTCAACTCTTGAAGCGGAGATGAACATGTTTTTGCCGAAAAGTCTGCCTGCAATTTCTTTGTCATTGATTTTGAAGTCTCTGCCGCCCGACGCCCGTTCAAGAGCGTCAATTTTGCCGCTGTATTCTTCCTGATGCGAAAAATATTCGTTCAGCGAAGCATGAAATGCGCCGCCCTCTGCTTTTGAGAGCGCAAGCTGTTCAAAGGCAAGCTCCTTGCCCTCGATGTATTCCATTCCGTCAAGCAACTCGGTGAAAACCTCTTTGCATTTTGGGAAAAGGGTCTTGATTTTTATGTAAAGCTCCGACGGAGCAAGCTGTTCTCCCTTTGAGTTTCTCTCGGGGCAGCAGACATAGAGCCGCTCGGAGGCACAGCAGAATGCGCTGTATGCGATAAGCTTTTCTTCGGCAAGCTTATATTCGCCGAAATCCGAAAGCTCAATTCCCAGTTCGCTCATTTTCCGTCTGTCCTTGTCGGTCAGAGCCGAGCCGCTGAACGGAACTGCGGGAAAAACGCCGTCGTTTGCTCCTGCGATGAAAACGACCTTGGGAGAGGATGTTCTGATTCTGTCCGCAGAGCCGACCGTGATTTCGTCAAGCCCCTGCGGCAGACTGCCGACGGTTTCCGTGCCGAGCATCAGACCGAGCATATCCGCAACGCTTTGGGCGGTAACGCTTCGTCCTCTTGCAAGAGCTTCAAGGTTTTCAACCGTATCTATAACGACATTCCACATTCGGTCAAGCTCAAGGGCAAGCCCCGTTTCGCCTTGCTTTTCAAGGGATAAAGCGAGAGAGCGGAGATTTTCGGCAACGCAGGTTTTTTCAAGAAAATCATAGATTGCGCCTGCGGCAGCCTCGCCCGTTGTGTCCTGAAGGGCGTCTCTGAGCTTGCAAAGGGGAGAAACGATTCTGCGGCGCAGGGCGTTGAGACTTTCAAGCTCCGAAAGCTCCTTTTCTCCCGCTTCTCCGCCGAAGCCTGCGGGGTTCTGATTCCATTCGTGAAGCCAGTCCGAACCGCTGATTTTCCAAAGATAAGAGTAGTTTTCAACCTCTGATATTTCCTCGGTGGTGAAGCCTGCAAGCCCCGTTTTGAGATAGCGCATGAGAGTTTCCGTTCTGAAGCCCGAAGCGGCAATTTCAACCGCACTGCTCAGCAGGGCAACAACGGGAGAAACGTCAACAGGCTGGCGGCTGTCCTCAAAGACGGAAATTCCGCATTTTCTCAGCGCACTTCTCAGAGGAGCTTCATATGCCGAGCTGTCTCGGGCGATAACGGCGATGTCACGCCTGCGGTAGCCGTTTTCTCTGATAAGTTTTTTTGCCGTGCAGGCAATATATTCGCATTCGGAATAAATATCCGACGCTTTGCAGAGTGTTATGCCGCCGCATTCATCCTCATAAACGTTCGGAGCGGGCGAAAACAGCTCCTTTTCAAGAGCCGCAAGCTCGGGAGAGGAAAATCTCGTGATTTTCGGCGGAAAATTATTGTATTTATTTCTCATTGAAAGATACTGCGGCTTTGCAACCGCCGCACCGTTCTTTTTTGCAATTTCAATGAGTTTTTTTGCGGTTCGTTTTGTGTGAGCGAAAAGGTCGGTTTCATCGTCGCTGTTTTCAAGGTTATCCGTGCAGAGAGTGACATAAACCGCACTCGATTTTCTCAGCATATGCTCAATAACCTTGTATTCCTGAGCGGTGAAGCCCCTGAACGAGTCAATGAAAACAAGTCTTTTATCAAAATAACCGTTTTCGGGCAGAATATCGCAAAGCTCGGTGAGCAGATCGTCGGGATTGAAGTAACAGCCCGCAATCATTGCGTCGTATGCGTCAAGCACGGTGACAATATCGTTCAGCTTCGTTTTCAAAAGGCTGTTTTCAGCTCCCGCAAGAGCAAGCCGCACGGAATCGGTCGAAACCGAATTCTGCTTGAATTCCGATGAAAGAGCGGTAAATTCCGATATGACAGATCTTGAAGCCGTGTGACTGCCGTAAAGGCAGAGCTTATCCTTGACGCTTTCGAGAGCCTGCGCCATGAGAACAGCCTTTGCGGGGTCGCCGAGCCGCCTGCGCTCGTGGAGAGCGGGCGTGCCGATAAGCTTTTCGCCGAGGCTTGTGAAGCTCAGAACGTCGATATCCGACATGGCTCTTGCGCCGACCCTGCCGAGCATCGTCTTTTCTGCCGTGAAAGAAAACTGCTCGGGCACCATGAGAGTTATTCTGCTGTTCCCCGATGACGAAAACTGCTCGATGAGATTCATTATGTGGGTTGTTTTTCCGCCTCCCGCAGCGGATAAAATCAGATAAAGCATAGTTTACGCTCCGTTTTATTTTTTTCAGAGGATTTTTCTGTTATTATATCATACATAATTATATTTGTCAGCACTTTTATTCTCAAAAAAGCCGCCATGTCCCGTTTTTGGGCGATTTCGGGCGTTTTTATCCTGAAAAACTCTGTTTTTTCGGATTTGCGTTTCAGTTTTCTTTTCGCTCTCGGCTTGAGCGGATTTGTGATAACCTATGTATTGTTGACATATTTATTTCATTGTGATATTATAAAAGCACTATTATTATTTTCATAATTTGAAAGGAGAAAATCCAACATGGATGACCCCGGCCCTGCGCTGTCAATTGTTTTAAAAATTCTGCTTTTGTTTGTGCTCATTATTATCAACGCTTTCTTTGCAATGAGCGAGATTGCCATTATTTCGCTTAACGACACGAAAATGCAGAAGCTTGCCGAGGAGGGCGACAAAAAAGCCAGGCAAATCGTCAAGCTGACTAAGAATTCAAGCAGATTTCTTTCAACAATTCAGATAGGCGTTACTCTTGCGGGCTTTCTGACTTCGGCTTCGGCTTCGCAGAACTTTGCGGATATGCTGACAAACGCTCTGTGCAAAACAGCCGTTGTCACTCTGATCCCCAAAGGCGTTATCAGCGCCGCATCGGTAATTTTAATTACACTTATTACATCTTATTTTTCGCTTGTTCTCGGTGAGCTTGCTCCCAAGAGAATAGCAATGCAGATTCCCGAAAAGATTTCATATAAGGTTGTCGGAATTCTGCTGTTCGTTGCCTCGGCAACGAAGCCGTTTGTTAAAGTGCTTTCGGTTTCAACAAATGCGGTGGTTCGCCTTTTCGGCTTTGACCCCAACGCAGACGAAGAAAATGTGACCGAAGAAGAAATACGCATGATGGTTGATGTCGGCGGCGAAAAGGGAGTTATCGAAGACACTCAGAAAGAGATGATTGATAACATCTTTGAGTTTGACGACCTTGACGCAGGCGATATCATGACCCACCGAACCGAGATGACCGCAATCGAGGTTACCCGCTCCCTTGAGGAGGTTGCCGAGCTTGCGATTGAAAACGGTTATTCGAGAATCCCCGTCTATGAGGATGACCCCGACAGCATTGTCGGCGTGCTTTACGCAAAGGATTTGCTGAAATATGTCGGCCACAGCATTCCCGCTGACCTTACCATTGCCAAGGTTATGAGAAAGGCTCTTTATGTGCCCGAAACTCAGGCGTGCGGAGACCTTTTCAAGGCGATGAACGAGAGCCGCACCCAGTTTGCCGTTGTTGTTGATGAATACGGCGGCACGGCGGGTATTGTTACCCTTGAAGATGTTCTTGAATCAATCGTCGGCAATATTCAGGATGAATATGACGATGAGGAAGAAGAAATCAAAAAGATAAACGAAACCACCTTCACCATTGACGGAATAACAGACCTTGACGAGGTTAACGAGCTTGTGGGCGAGGAGCTTCCCGAGGGGGATTATGACACTCTCGGCGGCTTTGTTATCAGCCTGCTCGGCTATCTGCCGAGCGAGACGGGCGATGAACCCATCGTTGCGGAATATAAGAATCTGAGATTTACCGTTCTGTCAATCGAGGAGCGCAGAATCGATAAAATAAAGGTTGAAATTCTTCCCAAGCAGGAAGAAGAAAATGAAGACGGTGACGACGAAGAATAAATAATCAGCGGGCTGCGGCGAGTCAAAGCTGCAGCCCGTTTGGCTTGCAAACGGTTAAAAACACCGTTTCGGCGAAATGTTAACAATTTATTCACAAATTTCTTGCAGGAATCGACCGATTTTCTGCGTATAAGATGTTGAAAGGGTGAAAAAGATGAACTGCATAAGAGAAAATACCTGCAAAAGAGAAAGAGAAATTCTCTCTCCCTATGCCGCATTCGCCGATTCAAGCAGGGG
>JAEDKI010000118.1 GCA_016295895.1 Clostridiaceae bacterium
TTCGGCTGGTTCACGGGACCCATCACATCCTTTGTCGGCCTTATCATTCCGCTCCTGCTTCTCAAATACGGCTTTAACAGCAACTGGGATGTTCTTTTCATCGACGATTGCAGAAGAAATATTATTGTTATCCCCATTATAGTTGATGTTATCGGTTATTTCCTTATGACTATTCCGTATCTGTTCTGGGATTATGACAGCAAAAAGCAGAACATGGTTATGGAAGTTCTTAAACGCCGTGCGGAAGTTACCGAAAAAGAAGCGGAAAAAGAGCATGTTTCCGTTTCAGGCGGCTATTTAGGATAATCGGAGGTGTTACGGTATGAGAAAAAAAGAAAAAAAGGTTAATAACACTGTTGAAGAACCCATTCATCTCGATATCCCCGAGGACGAAATATGGACTTACCGTGTTGAGGGTCTGGCTGCGCCTCATATTAATAAGCCTTATAAGCATTACGGAATCAAAAAGGTTATATTCGCTCTCGTTATCATTGTTGCCGTTTCAATTTCGTGCTATTTCAGCGTCAGAACGGTTCAAAAGGATACTTTTGAATATGATAAGACTCAGTCAGGCTACGAGCTTTCAAAATTCAGCAACACGGGCTATCTGACCACGCTTGACATCGATTATGTTTCAAACATTGAATATGACCGAAGCAATCCCGATGTTTTGACAAACTTCAAAATCATTAAGGATGAAACCAAGCCCGTTACTTCGGTTCGCAGCTATGCCCTTAACTGCGACGAAAGCGTTCAGACAATCAATATCGGAGCAGGCGTTTCATATGTTGACCCGAAAGCATTTTATTCCTGCTGGGCACTCAGACAGATTGAGGTTGACGAAAACAATCCCAATTACTGCGATATCGACGGAGTGCTGTATAATAAGGATAAAACGGAAATTATCTGCCGCCCCTGCGACCATGACACTTATCTTGCCGAAAAATACGGCTACGCAAAATATGACGAAAACGGCTACAGAATCGAACCGACCGCCGAGGACGAAAACTACGAGCAGTATGTCAAGGATGTTATGACCTTCGTTGTGCCCTCAACGGTCACTAAAATCGGTCAGCTTTGCTTCAATTATGCAAACATGATAACGGTCTATCTGCCCGAAGGCTTAACCGAGATTGAAACGCTCGGATTTTTCAAGATTCCTCTGCTTGCAAATGTTTACAGTTATAAATCCGAAAATGTAATTACCGATTCGCATTTCACCTCGGAAGAAGCTCTCGGAACGGTATATTTATCTCTGCCCGAAGGACTTCAGAAAATCGGTTCGGACGCTTTCAGCTATAATCAGGCGCTGACCTATGTTTATATTCCCGAAAGCGTAACTCAAATCGGTCATCACGCATTCTGGGATACCGTTTATAAAGAGAACAAAGAGCTGAAAGGCGTTACGGAAATCAATGTTGCCCGCTCGGAGGACGATTTCAAGGATAGCGTCAAGACGGGAAACAACTGGAGACCTCAGTATGACTATTTGCTTTTCAAAAAAAGCATTAATGTTGTATACGGCTCTGAAAGAAAAGCAGGCTGACGGCTGCCACACAAAACAATAATCAAAAGCAACTTGTATTTACGACTTATCGTCGCTTAATACAGGTTGCTTTTATTATTTGATTTACAGAATATGCAAAGTAATCCGACTTTATTATGAAAAAATTTTTGAACTAAAATTAGTTTTCGGTTTATTCTTATATTTTATTCATAAATATTTCTTTATTTTTCAACAAAAATTCTATTAATAATACAATTTGTATGAACTTTATTCTGTAATTCGTTCTGTATTTTAATATTGCTTTTTATATGATATAATTCTGTATATTTTCAGAAAAGGATTTGATATTAAATGAATCTTGAACTTGCGGCATTTATTCTTTATTTTGTTGTGGTTCTCGGAATCGGTCTTTTCTTCTTCCTGCGTTCAAAGAACGGCGGAGAAAAAGACTATTTCCTCGGCGGACGCAGCATGGGTCCCTGGGTTACGGCAATGAGCGCTCAGGCTTCCGACATGAGCGGCTGGCTTCTCATGGGCTTCCCCGGCAGTATCCTCGCTTTCGGCATGGGCCAGGTCTGGATCGGCATCGGTCTTGCCCTCGGCACTTCGCTTAACTGGATTTTCGTTGCAAAAAGGCTTCGCAGATTCTCAAAAGCCGCCAACGATTCCATCACTCTCCCGCAGTATCTTTCAAACCGATTTTTAACCAAAAATCCCGCCTTGCAGATAATCTGTGCGCTTGTTTTCCTCGTATTCTTCACGATTTACGTAGCTTCAAGCTTCGTTGCGGGCGCAAAGGTTTTCGGTCAGGTTTTCCCACCTCTTGCAGATAAGCCGACAATTGCTCTTGTGATTTTTGCGGCTATCATTATAGTCTACACCTTCCTCGGCGGTTTCAAGGCTGTTTGCTGGACGGACTTTTTCCAGGGCATTATGATGCTTGTTGCGCTTCTTGCAGTTCCCATCGTTCTCTATTGGGCAAAAGACCTTGATATGTCCGTTTTCGACACAACTCTTGAAAACTCGCTCAATCTCAATCCGTTCTCCTCAAGTTGGCAGGATATCGTATCCGGTCTTGCATGGGGTCTCGGTTATTTCGGAATGCCTCACATTCTTGTCAGATTCATGTCAATCAAGAATTCAAAGATGATAAAGAAATCGGCAACAATCGGCATTATCTGGGTTGTTCTTTCACTCGGCGCAGCAATCGCCATGGCACTTCTCGGCAGAGCTTATGCAACAAGTGCCGCTCTTGTTGAGGCAGGCCAGCAGGAACTGATTTTTGTAACTCTTGCAAAAGACCTCTTCCCCGCATTTATCGCAGGTCTCCTTCTTTCGGCTATCGTTGCGGCGGCAATGAGCACGGCTGATTCTCAGCTTCTTGTTGCTTCCTCATCTTTCACAAGTGATATTTATAAGCCCGTTTTCCGCAAAAATGCTTCAGATAAAGAAACCCTTTGGGTCGGCAGAATAGTTGTTCTTATCATTGCCGTTATCGCATTCTTCATTGCCAACAGCAAGGGCGACGGCGCACAGAGCATTATGAACATGGTCGGCAACGCATGGGGCGGTTTCGGCGCAGCATTCGGACCCGTTATCATTCTTTCTCTGTTCTGGAAGCGTTTCACATACAAAGGCGCTATCGCAGGCGTTATCGGCGGAGCCGTTACAGATGTTCTCTGGCTGATTTTCCTGACTGAAAGCACCGGAGTTTATGAGCTTCTTCCCGGCTTCGTTGTCGGCGCACTTTGCAGCATTATCGTTACTCTGATTGATAAGAAGCCCGGAAAGGATGTTGACGAGCTTTATCAGAGAGCGATTGACGCAAGCATTGATGACTGAACAGCCGTGAATTTCAGCCGAAATCCTTGAACACACACCTCAAAGATTATAAAAGCTGAATTTTCACACTGCATAACAAAACCCTCCCGAACCGATTCGGGAGGGTTGTTTCTATAATATGAATTATTTTTTGCTATAGTCCCTGACAATTTTAAGAGTTGTTGTTTTCGGGAATTCATCGTCTCTGACTCTGACCTTGTTGATATTCTTGAACAAGGGCATCTTACGGTTAAACTCATTGACATCGTGCTGAATTCTGCCTCTTGCGTCGGGATAATCCTCTTCGTTAAGGAAGAACTCTGCAACAATCTTTTTGTTCTCCTCGTAGACAAGAACCTCTTTAACATAGTCGATTCTTGCCAGCTTGTCCTCAAGCTCCTCGGGAGAAACATTCTTGCCGTTTGAAAGAATGATGAGATTCTTCTTTCTGCCGACCATGAACAGGAAGCCTTCCTCGTCGATTCTGCCGTAATCGCCCGTCTTGAACCATTCGCCGTCAAAAGCTTCTGCGGTTGCCTCAGGCTCGCCGTAGTAGCCCTTCATAACATTGTCGCCCTTAACATAGATTTCGCCGACGCCTTCTTCATCGGGGTCAACAATCTTTATTTCACAGCAGTCAAGCGGAACGCCGACGCTGCCGAATTTATGTTTATCGGGGCGGTTGCAGGTGATTGCGGGCGAACACTCGGTTGCGCCGTAGCCGTTATAAATCTCAATGCCGAAATCGTGCATTCCTTTTTCGTATTTCGGGTCAAGGTTTGCCGCTCCGCAGACTATCATGTTAAGATTGCCGCCGAGATTATCAAGAATCTGCTTGAAAATCTTGCGTCTCTTGTCAATGCCGATTTTCATAAGGGCGTTGCTGATTTTAAGACCCTTTTTGAGAACATCTTCTCTGCCCATCTTTCTTGCCGTTTTCCAGATACGGTCATAAATCGTTTCAACAACCAGCGGAACGGCTGAGAAGTTATAGGGCTTGTATTTTTTCAGGTCGCCCTGAATATCCTTGAGGCCGTCGCAGAGATAGCCCCACTCGGTGATGATATAGGTTGAGAACAGTGCGCTGACCCAAGCGTAGGAATGGTTAAGGGGCAAAAATCCGATTGCGTGCCTGCCCGAAAGCGCTCTGCATGAGGATGAGCAGTTGATTGCTATGTTCTTATGAGTAAGCATTACGCCTTTGCTCTTGCCTGTTGTGCCGGAAGTGTAGGAAATGCAGGCAAGGTCTTCAGGCTGAACATCTGCGTCAAGGAATTCCGTGTTGCCCGCATCAAGTGAAGCCGCACCCTCTTTGAGGTATTTCGGGAAATTTGCCGTGCAGAAATACTGCATTTCGGGCATTCCCTCGGTTGCCTTGAACTCGTCAACCGCAGGCTGGAATTTCGGGGTATAAACCAATGCGTCGCAACCGCAGCGAATAAGCTGATCCGCAAGATCCTCAACGGGAAGCTTGCAATCCATCGGAACAGAAATATTGCCGCCGACAAGTGTTGCATAATAAGCAAGCATCCACTCGAAGCAGTTTTCGCCGATTATGGCAATCTTTTTCTTGCCGTTCAGTCCCTTAATATAATAGAATGTACCGATTGAACTGATCTGACGCCATGTCTGATTATAGGTCGTAGTGCATTCTTTCTTATCGCTGTCGAGATAAACAAACTGCTTTTTGTCGCCTCCGACCTTGGTTCCTTTGACAACAATTTCTTTGATTGTCAAATAATTCGGAATGTTTTTGTTACCCAAATTTGAATTTTGCTTTTTCAATTTTTATACCAACCTTTATTCAAAATCTGTCAATTGACGGGCTCGATATTTAATATTTTATCACAAATTCCTTGATTTTTCAACAAAAACATCTTGCATTTTCTCAGACAATAGTGTATGATTAACTGAATAATGTATTGTGTCAGGGAGAAAACAGATGAGAATTTTTATTGTTTGTATTTTAGCTTGGTTCATTGCCCAGCTAATAAAAGTAATTATTAATACCGTTAAATATTATAACGCAAAAAGAAAAGGGATTGAAAAGCGTAAGGTTACAATCCATACTCTGTTTAAGCTCGGAGGTATGCCCAGCTCTCACACCGCAACGGTTATTGCTCTTTGCGGCTGTGTCGGCTTACACAGCGGTTTTGACTCCGATGTTTTTGCCGCCTGCGGCGTTTTTGCGTTTATTGTTATGTTTGACGCTTTCATGGTCAGACTTCCCGTCAGCCGCCTGACCGACGCTTTTAACCGACTTCAGGCAAAGGTTTGCGGCGTTGATGCAACCGATGTTAAAAAGGTTGAGGGGCACACGATTCCCGAAATCATCGGCGGCTTTATCGTCGGCGCATGCGTTGCGCTTTTCATGGTCAAGGTTGTCGGAATTTACGAGATTACATTATAATGAAATTATATAAAATCCGTATTTCGGAAATTGAAAAAACAAGTTTTGAAAAATGGTTTTCTGAAATGACCGAGGAACGCAAAGCCGAGGTATTAAGGCTCAAAGCTGCCGAAAAGCAGGCTCAGAAAATTGCGGCGCATCACCTTTGCCGCAGTTCAATATCTGAATTTTGCGGAATTCCCGAAACCGACATCATCCTTGCACGAACCGAATACGGTAAGCCGTATGCTTCAGGTCTGCCCGTTCATTTCAGCGTCAGCCACAGCGGAGATTACGCCGTCTGTGCCGTTTCTGAAAATGAAATCGGAATTGATATCGAAAAAATCCGTAAAATCAACCCGAACATTTCCAAAAGATTCGCTTCGGAAAATGAAACGGAGTATATTTCTTCTCACGAAAACGGATTGTTTGAAATATGGACTTTGAAAGAGGCTTATTTCAAATGCATCGGCACGGGTCTCGGTCCGGATATAAAAAGCGTTTCTTTCAGCATTCAGCCGAGCGGAATTATCTGCTCAGAAAGCGGATTTGAATGTTCGTTTGCCGAAATCGGGCAGGGATATATCTGCTCCGTCTGCGAAAAAACAAATAAATAATAACGGTCTGAATCCTTCATCGATTCAGACCGCTTTTGTTTTATCCGATAATGTAAATACTGTTATCTCTGAACTCTGCCGGAGCCGTCTCCGCCTGCAAGCTTTTCAACCTCGGCA
>JAEDKI010000119.1 GCA_016295895.1 Clostridiaceae bacterium
CTCGCTTTAACTTTTTCGCCGGGAGCGGCGTTTGTTGTTTCAATCCAGTTGCCTGTCTTGCTGTCCTGTCTGAAGAATTTGATTCCGAACGTAACCGTTCTACCGTCATCTCCGACACTCCATGCAGATGCAGCAACCGTCATTGAACTGAAAATCATGACAAATGCAAGCAGCAGTGCCAATGATTTCTTTAAATGGGTCATGTGCTTCTTTCCTCCTTGATGTTCTGAAAGCCGTCAAGTGACACTTTCGTATGATACAGAGTTATAATATCATATATTTTTTATTTTTGCAAGTGATTTTTAATATAATAAAGCAATTATTTTAACATTTAGAAAAAATTGTCTGATTTTTTCTGCTTAAGCCTGTTCCGCACTTTCCGACGGCTCTGTGTCAATAATTTTTGCCGCTCTGATTCGGGCAAGATCTTGCATCATCACATCTCTTGTTTTGCCGTGGACATTGAAGAAGAGAAGTGAGACGCCCTTCATAAATCTGCCGATTGCGGGAGCAAGGGCGAATACCGCCCAAATGCCCGAAAGCATATGGGGATCTGTCTGAGGAATGATAACGCCGTTGGCGTCAAGAAGGGGCTGATAATGGATTGCGCCGATAACAAAGCCGCTGATAATCTTTGAAACAATGGTTGAAAGGCCTGTGATATAGCCCATTGCCGCAGCAATCGTCGCTTCGTTTCTTACTCCGGATTTCCACTCAACATAATCGTACAAATCACCGTTAAGTGCAGTGCTGCAGTATCTCTGAATGCTGTTAAGAGCGCCGCAGAAGGTCAGCGCAATAACAATCCAGATAACATTGAGGATGAAGCTGTCGGTGGGATGGTAACCGACAAGCCACATAATGAAATAACAGATTCCGCAGAACATATAGCTACCGACCGCCAGATTTCTCAAGCCGAATTTTCTTGTCAGCTTGGGAGCAAGAGGCAGCACGAAGTAGCTGGGAAGACCCGTGAACAAGCCTGCAATCGTGCCGATAGACAGCTTGCCCATACAGTTGAGCCAGAAATAGTCCTCAACCATGGTTCCGGTGCCTTTGCCGACGGCAAAGAAGTTTTTGGCAAGCAGAACCCACATCGGGCGGCATGTGCCGACTGTTTTAATCGTTTTAACAAGACCCATTTGCTTCATTTCGTCTCTTGAAGCAAGAGGCATCCGCTCCTTTAAAGTAAAGAAGCCGTAAGTTCTGAATATGATTACGCAGGCAATGAAGAAGAACGCACCGCCCATGTAAATATATCGGGTCGGAATGGTTCTCGGCAAAAAGTCAACAAAGAACGGGAACAGCGAAGGCAGCCAAACGCCCGCAAGGTCAGCGTAAGCGTCGGTTGCAATCAACCGGTTTCGTTCCGCAACATTCGGCGTCAGATTAAAAAGAATAATCTGATAGCTTGTGTTGTAGAATGAGTTTGCAATTGAGCCTATGTAGTTGAAAGCAACAAACCAAAAAAGCAGGGCAGTCTGGCTCATCCCTCCCGGCATTATCCACGGAGAAAACGCAGAGAAAAACCAGATCGGCAAGGTCAGAATTATATAAGGTCTTACCCTGCCCCAACGGGTTCTCGTTCTGTCAATAAGCAAGCCTGAAACGGCATTGTCGAGAGTGTCGGCAAAAATGCTGATAGACTCGGCGGTTGCCCATGTCTGGGGCTTTATCTTCAGAAAGGTTGTTGCAAAGAAAAACAGCCTTTTACTGAAGGTGTTCCAGTTGGTGTCGCCGAATCCCGACAGGATGTAGGCAACATAGTGTTTGGGGCTGAGATAAAGCTTATGCTGCTGGTCAACCTGACGCCTGACTGCTTGTTCATCGGCGACAGGGGTGGGTACTTTCTTGCTTTCTTCCGCCAATTTATTCACCATCCCAAAAGTTTATTAATACTGCTCCAGTATATATATAACGACATTCTATACTAATGGCACAAAAAAATCAAGCACATTTCGGAAAAATCCGATAAAATGCTTGATTTTTATCTGATTAAAGCTTAACCGTTCCGCTTTTCAGCGGAATCTCACACCTGTTGTTCCAGAATCCCTTTGCGTAAATCTCAGCATAATATTCTTCTCCTGCATCGAGACCGTCAAATTTAACGCTCAGAGTTTCGGGCATATCGTAAAAATAATATTCGCTCCAGACGGCAGCTCTTCTGATCGTAATCCCTCTGCCGTTTTTAATCGAAACAACATAATCGTCAACATAATCCTCGCTGATTTCAGCCTGATCAAACGTGACCGTAAATCCGTTGCTTGTTATGTCGCCTATTTTTGCAACCGCTCCTTCGGAGAAACGGGGCAACGGAGGATTTTTATAGCGTTCGCTCGTATATATGAAGCTTTCGCAGTCCCATGCGGTATCAATTTTCCAAGTGTATGGGAAGAAATTGCCGCTTATCAGGTCATAAGGATAAACTCTGACTCTGTTTTGGGCGTCTGCCTCAACAATAAGCATCTGAGCGGCTTTTTTATTTCCCGGCGGAATCGTTCCGTAAACCTTGTCGAACTCGTCAAGCTCAAAATAGCTCAGTGTGCCCGTGCCAAGGCTTGTGAAATGCTGCTGATGAATTGAGCGGGGGTCATTTATCGGAGCATGAGAGTGACCTGAAAAATCTATAATCTGAGGATAATTCATTAAAATAGGCGTCAGCTCATCCTCGCCCCAATTTGCGCTGCCGTAAACCGTTCCGCTGATATGGGGGTGCTGAAAGAAGAAAATCGGCTTTTTCGGGTCGTCCTTTGCGGCTTTTTTAAGCTCTGCGGATGCCCATTCTTTCTTTGCATCGTCAAAATGACAGCCCTTTGTGCAACTGAGGCTGATGAAATGGTAACCGTTTATCACCTTGTGAACATCGGCAGGCATTCCGAAAATATCATCAAACCGTCTGAGCGCATTCTCTTCCCCGTCGGAGCTGAACTCATGGCTTGCAAGCGAAACAATAACCTCGGTATCGCTTTTTACCGTATCGTCAAGAGTCTGTTTAAATGCTCGCATCTGAGTATCGGTACCGCTGTTTGCAAAATCGCCGACAACGCAGAGAGCGTCAAGCTTCGGATAATCCTCACCGCTGCTCAGCAAATAAGCCGTTTCAACCGCTGATTTCATTCTTGAGCGTTCAACGGAGTCCTCATCTTTATAATGTATATCACTGACGACCGCAAATCTGAGAACCGGCTGAAAATCTTTTTCAAATGGCATTAGTACTTCCTCCCTGAAA
This sequence comes from Clostridiaceae bacterium, assembly GCA_016295895.1. Classification (GTDB taxonomy): domain Bacteria; phylum Bacillota; class Clostridia; order Oscillospirales; family Acutalibacteraceae; genus CAG-177. Next base: position 3,230 of record JAEDKI010000119.1, read on the forward strand.
ATGGTATTTCTTAAAAAGCAGACCGCCTCAATGAAGCGGTCTGTCTGTTTGTTTAATTATTTTAATTATCAGCCCAAAGCGACAATGACTTTTGCCACTACTTCGCTTATAATCTTGAAAACGTCGGGCAGATTCTTTGTTAAATCGCCGATAAGTCCGAGAAGATTAAGCTCATTTAACCAGCTTGTGAAGTTATCCATGAAACCTTGCCAATCGAGGTCTTTAATCTTGTCAATCCAGCTCTTGTCCTTTTCGCCTTCGTCAGCTTTCTTTTCCTTAACCTGAACGGAAACGGTGTAAACGCCGGGATTGTAGTCTGTTCCTCTTATAACCTTAATATAATATGTGCCTGCTGCAAGACCTGCATCGGTTGAAAGAGTTGCGGCAGCCTTGTCGGTTGCGGTTGTCTCGGCAACGATTTCTTTGCCTGCAGAGCTGAGAACGGTTACCTTCCAGCTTCCTGCGGCCTTTGAAGCGCCTGCGCTTGCGGCAACCTTGATGTTGTAGCCGTTTGAGCCTGAGGGAACAGTGATTTTAAAATAGTCAACATCATCTGCGGTGTTAAGGCAAGCACGGACAATCTTAAGCTTTGCCGCCTCAACCTCAAGAGCATTGATGGGAGCGGGATCAGCCGTTTCGGGAATATTGTTGGGTTCGGTCTCTGCATCGGAAACGGGAACATTGATAACAATAACGCTGTAGCCGCCCTTGCTGCCACCGATACCTGTTACTTTTACAAAATACTCTCCGCTGCCGAGCCCGACATCGGGAATTGCATTGTATGAATCAGCCTTTTTGACCTCAACGGTGCCGAGGCTTTCATTAAGAACGCTTGCGCCGCCTGCAACCTCTGATGAATAACCGAGAGTTGCCTTAAAGCTTCCCTTGTCTGAATTTTCGCTGTTGTAGATATAAACATAGACAAGACCGGGAGCCGAAAGAGTGAATTTGTAGATATCAGCATCGTTTTCAGAAGAAATGTTGCCGTAATATCTGTATGTTTTCTGAGCGTTGTTTGCTTCTGAAAGCTTAATGGCTGTAGCCTTTCCGGTTTCATCGTTGGGCTCGCTCTCAACAAGAGCGCTGTTGTTGATGGAAGCGGAAACGGTGTATTCAAGGGTTGAGTTTATAACATCGCCCTTTGAAACGCAGACATAATACTTTTCGCCCTTAGAAACTGCAAATTTGGGAGAAACAGCCTTTGCCTGGTTGCCCTCGGAAACAAACTCCGCAATGAGAGCTTCCTCGCCGTCGAAAATCTCGACTTTAAAATACGACGAGCCTGCTGCAGCCTCTGCGATGGCTGCGTGCTCCAGAGCTACCGTTGCAAGACCGCCATCGTCGGGAATGATGTAGTAATAGTCTTTGTCGTCTGCTGATTCGATAAATTCTTTAACTCCTGCATTATCTGTGCCGAGCTTGGCTGCCGTTGCAGCGCTTCCGTTGCCGTCATCTGTTGCATACGATACAGCCGCACAGCTGAAAATCATAAGCATTGCAAGCAGAACGGCAAGCATTGATTTGAATTTTTTCATCTTTTTGTCCTCCTGTTTTTTATCAAATTTTTATTTGATGTTTGCATTTTAGCACACTTTTCCGTAAATGTCAAACCAATATACACAACTATTTATTAAGATTTGGTGAACAAAATATTAAAACCGCCCTAAGAAATCCTTTCGGCAGCCGTAAAAAGCCGCCTGAGGATATTCTCGGGACGGTATAATTTACCTCTTGGGTTCGGAATTATTAATACATTCCGCCGCCCTGGGCAGCTGCCATTGCAGCAGCATTTGCAGCATCTGCTGCGGGATCGGGCTTATCGGTAACAAGGCTTTCGGTTGTAAGAACCATTGAAGCTACCGAAGCCGCATTCTGAAGTGCGGAACGGGTTACCTTTGTGGGGTCAAGGATACCTGCAACAGCCATGTCGCAATAAACATCCTTTGCGAAGTCATAGCCGTAGCCGACCTTGCCGCTCTCCTGAATTGCATTAATGATGATCGAGCCTTCAAGACCTGCGTTTGCGGCAATCTGACGAACGGGCTCCTCAAGAGCCTTGAGAACAATCTTGATGCCGGTCTTTTCGTCGGCATCCTCTGCGGATTCAAGCAGAGCCTTTACGCTGCCGACTGCATTGAGCAGAGCAACGCCGCCGCCTGCAACGCAACCTTCTTCAACTGCCGCCTTGGTTGCTGCAAGAGCATCCTCAATGCGGAGCTTCTTCTCTTTCATCTCTGTTTCGGTTGCTGCGCCAACTTTAATAACTGCAACGCCGCCCGAAAGCTTTGCAAGTCTCTCCTGAAGCTTCTCTCTGTCGAAATCTGAGGTGGTGTTTTCTATCTGAAGCTTAATCTGACCGACTCTGGACTTGATTGCGTCCTTATCGCCCGAGCCGTCAACGATGATGGTGTTTTCTTTTGTAACCTTGACCTGACGGGCTCTGCCGAGCTGTGAAAGCTGAGTATCTTTAAGCTCAAGGCCGAGATCCGAGGTGATAACCTCACCGCCGGTGAGAATAGCTATATCAGCAAGCATTTCTTTTCTTCTGTCACCGAAGCCGGGAGCCTTGACGCATACGCATGTGAACACGCCACGAAGCTTATTGACAAGAATGGTTGAAAGAGCCTCGCCCTCAACATCCTCGGCAATGATTATAAGCTTTCCGCCTGCGTGCATAACCTGCTCAAGCAGAGGAAGAATATCCTGAATGTTTGAAATCTTCTTATCCGTGATAAGGATAAGAGCGTCATCGATAACAGCTTCCATCTTGTCGGTATCAGTTACCATGTAAGGTGAAATGTAGCCTCTGTCGAACTGCATTCCTTCAACAACCTCGGATTCGGTAACGGCAATCTTTGATTCCTCAACGGTGATAACTCCGTCTGCGGTAACCTTCTCCATTGCGTCGGCAATGAACTTGCCAACTTCTTCATCTGCCGATGAAATAGTTGCGATTCTTGCGATATCCTCGGAGCTTGAAACGGGCTTTGAATTGTTCTTTACTGCTTCAACGGCAGTATCAACAGCCTTTGCCATACCCTTTTTAACTACCATCGGGTTTGCGCCTGCGGTAACATTTTTCATGCCCTCTCTGATAAGAGCCTGTGCAAGCAGAGTTGCGGTTGTTGTGCCGTCGCCTGCAACATCGTTGGTCTTTGTTGAAACTTC
>JAEDKI010000120.1 GCA_016295895.1 Clostridiaceae bacterium
GCCGTTCCGTGCCTTCAAAGGCTTATTGACTGCGGGCATGAAATCAGCGGCGTTTTCACCCAGCCCGATAAACCCAAGGGTCGTCACGGAGTGCTGACTCCGCCACCCGTTAAAGAGCTTGCGCTGAAAAACGGAATAAAAGTTTATCAGCCGACTAAAATGCGTGACGGAACAGCTCTCGAAATGCTCAAAGAAGCTTCTCCTGAGCTTGTGATAGTTGTTGCTTACGGTAAAATTCTTCCAAAAGAAATTCTTGAATTCCCGAAATACGGCTGTATCAACATTCATGCTTCGTTGCTTCCGAAGCTGAGGGGCGCCGCTCCCATTCAATGGTCTGTTATCAACGGCTTTGAAAAAACGGGCGTAACCTCTATGCAGATGGATGAGGGGCTTGACACGGGAGATATGCTTCTGAGCGAAGAAATCGAAATCGGAGAAAATGAAACTTCGGGCGAACTGCATGACAGGCTTTCGCTTCTCGGCGCAGATGTGCTTGAAAAAACAATATCAGCGCTTGAAAACGGCGAGCTTAAGCCGATTAAGCAGAATGAAGCCGAATTCACCTATGCGCCCATGCTCTCAAAGGAGCTTTCACCGATAGATTGGAATCTCACCGCCCGAGAGGTGCATAATAAAATCAGAGGTCTTTCGCCGTGGCCGGGCGCAAGTGCGGTTCTGAACGGTAAGACCGTTAAAATAAAAAGCAGTCTGCTTGCGCCGGAGACTGGTTCAAAACCCGGCGAAGTTGTTGTATCGGATAAACGCCTTGTTGTCTGCTGCGGTGATTTTAAATGTATTGAGATTGTGATTATTCAGGCAGAGAATAAAAAAGCAATGGCTGCTGCGGATTTTATGAGAGGAAATCCGATTGATGCGGGTGCGATTTTTGAATAAAAAAAGAAAGGGGAAGATATAATGCCTTTTTACGGATTCTTTTATGACTATTGGTATTTTGTGCTTGTCATTCCCGCAATGATAATTGCAATGATTGCGCAATTCAAGGTTAAATCAACCTACAACAAGTTTTCAAAAGTCGGCAATTCAAGAAGAATTACAGGCGCTTATGCGGCTCAGGCTGTGCTGACTCATTACGGTATAAGCGATGTCAGAATAGAACAGGTGGCGGGAACCCTGAGCGATCATTATGATCCTCGCTCTAATGTTATCAGGCTTTCAACCGATGTTTATAACGGAACTTCAATTGCCGCCGTCGGCGTTGCCTGCCATGAAGCGGGTCATGCCGCCCAGCATGCAGAAAATTATATTCCGATTAAGCTCAGAAATTCAATGATTCCTTTTTGCAATATCGGTTCCGCTCTCGGAATTCCGCTTGCATTAATCGGTTATTTTTTGGGCTTTGAGCCTCTGATAACAATCGGACTTTTTCTCTATGCCGCAATCTTTATTTTTCAGGTTGTAACTCTGCCTGTTGAGTTTAACGCAAGCCGCAGAGCTATAAGAGTCATCGATGAAACAAATCTGCTTTACGGCGATGAACTCTCGGGAGCAAAAAAGGTTCTTGCCGCCGCTGCAATGACCTATGTTGCTTCAATGATTGTGGCTCTCGCAAACCTGCTTCGACTTATTTTGAGATTTAACAACAGGAGAAACTGATTCTCTCCGAAAGGATGCTGAATATATGAAAAGTGCCAGGCAAGTGGCTTTTGAAGCGCTTCTGAAGGTACAAAAAGACGGCGCTTATTCAAATCTTGCCGTTGACAGTTTATTAAAAGATAACCCCGAGCTTGATGACAGAGACAAAGCTTTTGTCTGCAATGTCGTTTACGGAACTCTTGACAGGCTGATTCTGATTGATTATAACCTCAGCTTATATCTGAATCAGCCCGTCAGAAAGCTGAAGCCTGAGCTTCACACAATTCTGAGAATGGGAACATATCAGCTTTTATTCATGGACAAGGTGCCGTCAAGAGCGGCTGTTAATGAAAGCGTTAATCTTGCAAAGGTCAATAAGTCTTCATTTGCGGCTTCTCTTGTTAATGCAGTTCTCAGACGGGTTTCCGATAACGGTTTAAGACTTCCCGAGGGCGGAGAAAATGACATTGATTTTCTTGCAGTCAAATATTCCTGCCCCGAATGGCTTCTTTCTCTCTGGGTTGACGCTTACGGATTTGAAAATGCCGTTTCACTTGCGCAGAAGGCATTGGAGCCTCCTCCGATAGTTGTCAGAGCAAACACGCTTAAAACAACGGCGGACGAGCTTATCTGGAAGCTTGCCGAGGAGGGCGTTATCTCCGAAAAAACAAACGCCGCCGATGATGCGCTGATTTTAAGCAACACAGGTTCGGTTGATGAGCTTGAAGCTTATAAAAACGGTCTGTTTCATGCTCAGGATATCGCTTCTCAGCTTTGCTGCAAGGCTCTTGACCCTCAGGAGAATGAAACTGTTTTCGATTTATGCTCCGCTCCGGGCGGAAAGGCGTTCACCATAGCTGAAAAAATGAATAACACCGGCTGCGTCAGAGCCTTTGATGTTTATCAGTCAAGGGTTGAGCTTATAAAGCACGGTGCGGAACGCCTCGGTTTGACTAATGTTTATTCATATCTTTCAGACGCTTCCGTTTTTAATGAAAACTACGGATTGGCTGACAGGATTCTTTGCGATGTGCCGTGCTCGGGGCTCGGAATCATCAGAAGAAAGCCCGAAATTCGCTTCAAAAAGCTCTCGGATATTGACAATTTGCCCGATTTGCAGTATCGTATATTGTGTAATGCCATTCGCTATTTGAAAGATGGCGGCAGACTTGTCTATTCAACCTGCACTCTGAATCCTAAAGAAAATTCGGAGCTTTGTGACAGATTCCTCAACGAGCATCCCGATTTTTCCGCAATAAAGGTTCTTCCCGAAATACCGAGATTCAGCGATAATGAAGAAAATTATCTGACTCTTATGCCTCATATTCATTCAACCGACGGCTTCTTCATTGCCGCATTTTGCAAGGACGGAGGCACAAAATGAGCCTTGATATCCTCTCAATGACTCTTGAGGAGCTGACGGCGGAGTTTGAAGAAATGAAAATTCCGAAATTCCGTGCAAAGCAGGTTTATGAATGGCTTCATAAGCATCTTGCGGCGAATTATGACGAGATGACAAATCTTCCGAAAGCCCTCAGAACCGAGTTAAACGAAAAATTACCGATTTACGGCTGCAAAATTGCAAAAAAGCAAGTTTCTCAGCTTGATAAAACGGTTAAATATCTTTTTTCACTTCATGACGGCGATTATGTTGAAAGCGTTGTTATGAAATATAAATACGGCTACACTATCTGTGTTTCTTCACAGGTTGGCTGTAAGATGGGCTGTGCGTTTTGCGCTTCAACCCTCGGCGGATTCAAAAGATGCCTTTTGCCCGGCGAAATACTTTCTCAGCTCTACTGCGCTCAGCGAGATATCGGCGAAAGAATTTCGCATATCGTTCTCATGGGTATGGGCGAACCGCTTGACAATTTTGATAATGTCATGCGCTTTATCAGCCTTATTACCGATGAAAAAGGGCTTAATATTTCAATGAGGAACATTTCTCTTTCAACCTGCGGAGTTGTTCCGAAAATCAAAGAGCTTCTTGACCGCAGACTTCAGCTTACTTTATCGATTTCGCTTCACGCTCCGAATGATGAACTGAGAAGCAGAATCATGCCGATTAACCGAAGCTATCATGTTGATGAGCTTCTTTCGGTTTGCAGAAAATACGCCGCCGAAACTTCAAGAAGAATATCGTTTGAGTATGCCATGCTGTCGGGGGTCAATGATTCCGATGAATGCGCTTATGAGCTTGCCTCAAAGCTAAAAGGTATGCTCTGCCATGTAAACCTGATTCCCGTCAACGAGGTGGCGGAGAGTCCGTTTAAGCCAAGCTCACCGCAGCAGGTTGAAAGGTTTGTTGAGATTCTTTCCAAAAAAGGAATAAATGCAACCGTAAGACGAAAGCTCGGTTCAGATATCGACGCTTCGTGCGGTCAGCTTCGATTAAAAGAAAACAAAGTCCGAAACAAAGGGGGATGAATAGCATGAATATTGCTGCAAGAACCGATGCGGGTCTTGTCAGAGACAATAACCAGGATTCTTATGCTGCCTGCGAGCTTGACGGCGGTGCGGTTTTGGCGGTTGTCTGTGACGGAATGGGTGGCGCAGCAGAGGGTGCTTTTGCAAGTTCGGAGGCTGTTAAGTCAATTAAGGAACAGGTTACCGAGCGATATTATTCGGGCATGAGCGATCTCTCGGTTAAAAGCTTGCTTATTTCCGCCCTTGAAAATGCAAACAAGCGGATTTACAGCCTTTCGCTAACCGATGAAAAGTACGAAGGCATGGGAACAACAGTCGTCGCGGCTGTGATAACGGAATCTTTTGTCTATGTTGCTCATGCGGGTGACAGCCGTGCTTATAAGATCTCCTGTGGCGAATTGATTCAGCTGACAAGAGATCATTCCGTTGTTCAGCAGATGATTGAAAACGGCGAAATAACCGCCGAAGAAGCGGCGGATCATCCGAGCAAACATATAATTACAAGAGCTTTGGGAGTTGACGGAGAGGTCAGGATTGACTTTTGCCAGGAGCCGTTCGGCGATGAAGATTATCTGATTCTTTGCTCCGACGGTTTGACCAACTACATAGAAACCGACAATATAATTGAACTTACCGGCGACGGATGCTTCCATGAATTCGCAAACAGGCTTGTTAACCTTGCGATTCAGAACGGCGGCGGAGACAACATAACTGTTGTTGCCGTCGGTCGGTAAGTAAATTTGACTTGTTATCTGAAAGGATTGTTTATATGGATAATTACACCGGCAAAAGACTTGACGGGAGATATGAAATTCAGGAAGTTATCGGCGTTGGAGGTATGGCTGTTGTTTATAAGGCTTACGACAACATCGATGACAGAACCGTTGCCGTTAAAATTCTGAAAGAAGAATATCTTGCCAATGAAGAATTCCGCCGCAGATTCAAAAATGAATCAAAGGCGATAGCCGTGCTTTCTCACCCGAATATTGTTAAGGTTTTCAATGTCAGCTACGGCGACAGGCTTCAGTATATCGTCATGGAATATGTTGAGGGCATAACTCTCAAAGAATATATTGAGCAGCAGGGCAAGCTCGGCATTAAAGAAACCGTTCATTTCACGATGCAGATTCTCCGTGCTCTCCAGCATGCCCACGATAAAGGCATTGTTCACAGAGATATCAAGCCTCAGAACATAATGCTCCTTTCAAACGGCAACATCAAGGTTACGGATTTCGGCATTGCCAGATTCAGCTACAGTGACACCAAAACCATGACCGACAGCGCAATCGGCTCCGTGCATTATATCAGCCCCGAGCAGGCGAGGGGTGATACAACTGATGACAGAGCGGATATATATTCGGTAGGCGTTGTTATGTATGAGATGCTGACGGGTCAGCTTCCGTTCCAATCCGATAATTCCGTTTCGGTTGCTCTCATGCAGCTTCAGAATGATCCGAAAAGACCGAGAGAGATTAACAGCAGCATTCCCATAGGTCTTGAGCAGATTGTTATGCATGCAATGCAGAAAAACGCAAAAGACAGATATCAGTCTGCCGCTGAAATGCTTCTTGATATTGAAGAATTCAAGAGAAATCCGACCATCCGGTTCCAAAATGATTATTTTGTTGATACCGAACCCACCAAATATGTCTCAAACCGCAAGCCTGTGCCGACTGTTCCCGCACAGCCTAAGGTTAAAGCTCCCGTAAGGAATGCTCCCGATGTTTCAAACTATCAGGAGATTGACGGCTCTGAAGATGATGTGGATAGAAGGAGCGGCAAAGGCGGCATGATTGCCATTGGCGTTTCTATCGGAGTTCTCACTCTTGCAGTTATTGTCTTTGCTTTCCTTTATTTCTTTACTGATATTTTCAAGAGCGAAACTCTTGTTGTTCCTCAGTTTATCGGCAAGAATTATGAGCAGGAAATCAAGGGCAGTGACTATGAAAAAGATTTTAAATTCATCATTGACCCAATTTCAAACAGCGCTTATGAAAACGGCGCTGTCTGCGATCAGGAGCCGAGCAGCGGTCAGAAAGTCAGCAGAGATAACAATGTTATAACCCTTTCTGTTGTTAACAACGCTCAGAAGGTTGTTGTTCCGGATGTTTACGGCTATCAGCATCAGCTCGCAGAGGATACTCTTAAGAGTAAGGGCTTTTCAGTTACTCTTTTACCGATGCTCAGCATGACCGAGGAATTCGGAACGGTTATTAAGACCGAACCCGAACGCAACACCGAGGTCAGCATTGACACGGTTATCGTAATTTATTATGCAAGCGATGAGGATCTTGTTGAGGTTCCGAATGTATCGGATAAGGG
>JAEDKI010000121.1 GCA_016295895.1 Clostridiaceae bacterium
TTCAAGTGCATTTTTGAACGGAGTCCTTTACGCTTATCGACCCGATAAAATCTACTGCGGCGAATTGCCCGACGGCAGCAGCCTTTTGCTTAACAGAAGTGAAATTAATAATTTTGACGGCATCTCATATTCGGAAAAATTTTCCGTAAAAAGCTATAATATTAATAATAATTATTGCGTATTGCTGAAAAATCAGGATATTTGCGCCCTGATTTGCTTTGATCCCGTCCTTGATGTTTCAGATTTGCCCGAGGAGTTCCGCCATGCCGATGTTATTATCAGCAGGAACGATTATCCGCGGGGAATTGAAAAAACGGGATGTTCTTTGGCGGTTATCAATGCCGGGAACAAGAGGGGAGTTACAATTCAGAACGAGCTGAAAAGCGTCGGCATTAACTGCGCCGCAACAGGCGGTTGCGGAGGCGTAACAGTCCGTGCGGACGGCGGCTTTGTCAGCGCATACAGGGAGTGAGTTCTCCCGGAAAGGATGGTTTTATGCCGGCTTTGAATGAGAGCGGATTGAAAGAAAAGCTTCGCAGCAATCCCCTCGGTATTTATTTGATTTACGGCGAAGAAAGCTACCTTAAAAAAACTTATATTGAAAAAATCATCTCCAAAACCGTTGACAAAAGTTTTGAGGATTTCAATCTGCATGTCTTTGACGGCAAGGAATGCACTCTTTCCGATGTTTATGAAATTGCGGGAGCAGTTCCAATGATGGCTGAGAGCAAGTGCGTTTCGGTCAAGGATTTTCCGCTTGATACGCTTGACGATAACGGCTTTGAACAGCTTGAAAAGGTTCTTTCCGATAACCCCGATGACTGCGCTCTTATTTTTTCTTTTGCGGCATATGAGCCAAAGGGCGCAAAATGGAATAAGGCTGTTAAAATGTTTGAAAAATACGGCTGTTCGGTTAAACTTGAAAAGAAATCGACGGTTGATTTGATAAAAATGCTTGAAAGCGGTGCAAAAAAAAGAGGTGCTTCTTTCGATAAAGGGGCGGCGGCTTACCTTGTTTCGTGCGTCGGAAGCGACCTTAACACCTTGCTCAATGAGCTTGAAAAGGTCTGTGCATATGCTCAGAATGATTTAATCAAAAAAAGCGACATTGACGCCGTTTGTGTCAAAAGCCTTGACGCAAAGGTGTTCGACATGATAAAAGACCTGACCGCAGGCAGATTTGAAAGCGCATTCAGAAAGCTTTCTGTTCTTTTTGAACAGCGTGAAGACGAATTTCAGATTCTCGGCGCTCTGATTGCTCAGTATTCCGATATATACAGGGCAAAGGCGGCTGTCAAATCAGGCGGAAGAGCTGAAATGATTGCAAATTACTATAACTATGCCGGCAGAGAATTCAGGCTGACCAATGCGGCAAGAAACGCCTCGTCACTTTCTTTTGACGATATTTGCGAGTGCATCGATATTCTTGCTCAGGCGGATCTGATGCTCAAAAGCTCGTCTGTCGATAAAAGACTTGTGCTTGAGCAAACCGTTGTCAGGCTTGCGAGAACCGGCGGGAGATAAACAATGATAAAAATAAAGCAAGCAATAATCGTTGAGGGAAAGTATGACAAAATCAAGCTTTCGGGAATTATTGATGCGCCCATAATTCAGACTGACGGCTTCGGAATCTTCAAGGATAAGGAGCTTCAATGTCTGATAAGAAATTTAGCTGAAAAAAGAGGAATTTTAGTGCTTACGGACAGCGACTCCGCAGGCTTCAGGATTCGCTCTTTTATCGGCTCAACGGTTGATACCAAAAATATTGTTCATGCCTATATTCCCGATATTTTCGGCAAAGAGAGCCGCAAAACCGAGCCCTCAAAGGAGGGGAAGCTCGGCGTTGAGGGAGTTTCTGAAGATATAATCATGAAAGCTCTTGCCAATGCGGGGGTGCTGTGCGAAACCGCCGAAGAACCCGAAAGACCGATTACAAAGCTTGATTTGTATGAGCTCGGCTTCACCGGCGGGCAGGACAGTGCAAAAAAAAGAGCGGCGTTGCTGAAGTTTTATTCTTTTCCTGCAAGACTTTCGGCAAATGCGCTTGTTAAGGTTTTGAACAGCATAACAACATACGAACAGTTTCTCGAGGATGTTAAAGAAATCGAAAAGGAGTTGTCGGAATGATCAGAATCGGTCAGGGATATGATGTTCATCGGCTTTCCGAGGGCAGAAAGCTGATAATCGGCGGTGTGGAGATTCCCTTTGAGTTGGGGCTTCTCGGCCATTCGGATGCGGATGTTCTTCTTCATGCGGTGAGCGACGCTCTGCTCGGTGCGGCGGCGCTCGGTGATATCGGCTGCCTTTTTCCCGACACTGACGAAAAATATAAGGGAGCGGACAGCACGGTTCTTCTCCGTGAGGTTGTTTCCGTTCTGAAAAAAGCGGGCTTTTCCGTTGTTAATATTGACTGCACGGTCATTGCTCAGAGGCCTAAAATGCGCCCTTATATCGAGCAAATGCGCCGAAATATTGCAGATTGCTGTGAAATTTCAACCGATTCCGTCAGCGTTAAGGCAACCACCGAGGAGGGGCTCGGCTTTACCGGCAGAGGAGAGGGTATAGCCGCTCAGGCTGTCTGCCTTATTTCCAGGACTTTTTAATCGGCATTCTTTTCTTTGAAAGTTAATTTTTTGTTAATAATCCGATTAATATTTGCAACCTGCCTGTTATTATGTTATGATATTTTCAGTTAAAGAAAGGAATGGTCAGAAAGCATGCCGTTTTTTGATAATATAGCCGATTTTTTTTCAAAGCTGCCGTCTTTGGAATTCAAAATAACTGATTTTCTTGATATTTGCCTTGTTGCATTTATTCTTTATAACGGCATAAAGCTTATCCGTGAAACAAGAGCTTTTCAGCTTGCAAAGGGCTTGCTTTTGCTCGGAGTTGCATATTTGCTCATTTATCAGCTTGACATGCAGGCAAGCTCTTTTATTTTCCGTGTAATTTTCCAAAATATTTTTATTGTTCTTATTATTCTTTTTCAGCAGGAAATCAGGCAGGTTCTCGAGAGAGTCGGCAAAAGCAGATTTTCAAATCTCAGCCTGTTGATTAAAGGAAATGATACGGCAAATATTGAAATGGTCAGCGATGCGATTATCGAAATTGCAAAGGCTGTTCAGCGCATGAGCGAGAGCAAAACGGGTTCTTTGATTGTTATGGAAAAAGAAATGCTGCTCGGCGAAGTAATAAAAACAGGAACGGCTGTTGATGCCAAGATAACTCACGAGCTTATCGGCAACATTTTTTATCCCAAAGCACCCTTGCATGACGGTGCGGCAATTGTCAGAAACGGCAGACTTATCTGCGCAGGCTGCGTTCTTCCGCTGACGAAGAATAACGATATTTCCAGCGACCTCGGAACAAGACACAGAGCCGCCATAGGCATGAGTGAGCAGAGCGACGCCATGATAGTTGTAACTTCCGAAGAAACGGGAGTTATTTCGGTTGCTTTCAAAGGAGAGCTGACAAGAAATCTGACGGAATCCAAGCTCAGAGAGCTGCTTATGGATTATCTTATCGAAACCGCTCCCGAGGGAAGCAGCGCTGTGGTTAATAATCTTATGAATAAGTTTAAGGGTAAAAAGAAATGAAGAATAAAAAACAGAGATTCAGCGATCTTTTTTATGACAACCGCTTTGTGCTTGTCTTTTCTTTGATAGCTGCCGTTGTCATATGGCTTGTTGTGGTTGTTGAGTTCAGCCCCGAAATAACCCATACTGTCAAGGGCGTTCCCGTTCAGATTGATTATTCAAAAATTGAGAAAGATCTCGGGCTTAAGCCTTTCGGAGAAACTCAGTTTACCGTTGATGTTACAATCAGCGGAAAGAGATATATCGTTGAGTCTGACGATACGGTTAACGACATTGTTGTTACCGCAGACACAAGCTATGTAAATTCTGTCGGAACATATCGACTTAATCTGAAGGTATCAACCGTCAGCCCAAGGCCGGGATATAATTTCAATAATCTTTCAACCGACGAGGTTGAAGTTTATTTCGACTATCAAAAAGAAAAGGAATTTGCCATCGAGGCGGATATTGAATTCAAAGGCGATGCAACGCCCGACGGCTATTTTATTGACAGCTACATTTTCCCCGAATCGAATATAGTCAGAGTATCGGGTCCCGAAACCGAGATAAATAAAATCAGCCGTGTTGTTGCGAGAGGAACTGTTGAGGAAACTCTTCGACAGAACGACACAATTGACGCTTCACTTGTTGCCTTGACAAAAGAAGGCTCGGTTCCGAAATTCATTTCATTCAATAAGCAGTCCGAGGTTATCAGAATAACCATTCCCGTCTATAAAATTGCCGAATTGCCGGTTGAATGCAGTTTTATCAACAAGCCTTCGAATTATGTTGACAATCTGCCTTTCAAGGTTTCAATCAGCCCCGCAACCGCAAGGTTCGGCATACCCGAGCAGAAGCTTGAGGGTCTCGAAGTCTTTGAAATAGCTTCGATTGACTTTTCAAAGATTCATACGGGAGTCAATGAATTCACGGTCAATTCTTCCGATATAACCGGCGCCGTGGTTCTTGACGATGTTGACCGGTTCACCGTCACGGTAACTGTTGACGGCATGGCTTCAAAAACCATTGCCGCTCCCGAATCGGTCAGCTTTATCAATGTTCCCGGCAATGCAAATGTCGAACTGGTCAAGCTCGATTTTTCCGAGATTACCATTGTAGGCCCCGAAGAATCGATTTCTCAGCTTAACACCGATAATATTATCATCAGCGCCGATCTCAACGGCATTGACGAAAAAACCGTCGGCAATGCGACTGTCACGGTGATGGTCACCGATGACGACTGCTGGTCATACGGCGATTACACCGCAACGGTAAATATTTCATAACAATATCCCGATCCCGCAGAAAACGGATTGATTTTCCGTGTTTCTGCGGGTTTTTGCATTATAAATAAAAATTTTAATATTAAATTTATATTAATTATATAAATAATTGTTGATTTATGGAAAAAGAATGTGCTATAATATCTTGAAATACTGTAAGTATATTCTGAAGGGAGTGAAAGCAATGAAAAAAACGGTTTTTTCCGTTGTTTGTGCGGCGCTTGCCGTCTGCTTTTTGCTTTCCTCCTGTGATTCTGCAGAGTTTATCCGACCCGTTAATTCGCTGATCTCTCCTCCGGTTTATTACGAAGAATATGCGGAGCTTGTTGAAGCGTTTAACGATAAAGTCAGCAAAAATGCTTCGCTTTGCAGCCCCAATAAGGGCGAACATCGTTCTGCAATCGTTGTTGAAGATCTGGATTCCGACGGCGAGACGGAGGCTTTGATATTTTATATCGACAGCACCGACCCTTCGGTTGCAAGAATGCACTATTTTGATATCGTTGACGGCAGGTGGATATCCTGCGGAGATTTTACGGGCTACGGCAATGAGGTTGAAAAGCTTGTTATTACGGATATGGATTCCGACGGCAGCAGCGAACTTGTTGTTATCTGGAGAGTCTCGGGCGTTGCGTCAAACAGCATTATGTCGGTTTACCGTTCTCAGCTTAAATCAGATGAATATAAAGAGATTTCCAACGAGGCGTGCTCGGTCTGCGAAGTTGTTGATATTGACAGCGACTCAAGAAAAGAAATATTCTTTATCAGTCAGACTCAGACAGACGGAATAATTCAGAGGCTTGCAAGAGTAATGAAACTCTCGGGTAATGAGGTTGTGTTAATGGGTGAAACGAAGATTGACCCCAACATCAGCGCCTACACCTCGTTTAAAACCGAAAAAGTGTCGGGCGATTCACCGCTGAGAATTTATGTTGACGCTTTAAAAGGCGAATCGCAGATGATAACCGAACTGATTTATTGGGACAAAGATAAGTCCGAGCTTTGCGCTCCGCTTCTTGACCCCGAAACTCTGACGAATACCTCAACGCTCCGTTATCAGCCCATAGCCTGCGCCGATATCAATAACGACGGCATAATTGATATCCCCGTTCAGAGAAGCTTGCTTGCAACGGGCGACGATTCCGCAACCACGGTTACGGAGAGTATTTATATTACCGAATGGATTGATTTTATTTCGGGAAATGCAGAAACGGTTCAGAATGCTCTTGTTAATTATACCGACGGATACATGATTTGTCTTGAGAAAAAAGAAATTGAAACAACGGGCATCAGAAATTACGGTTCTCAGAGCTGTTGGGTTGTTTATAAGACGGACGGCGAGGGCAATTCCGTCGGCGAGCTTTATTCCGTTTTGAAAATCGATGCCGAAAGAT
>JAEDKI010000122.1 GCA_016295895.1 Clostridiaceae bacterium
TTACCAATCCTCCGTCATTTGCTTCGCAAATGCCACCTCCTTTGCCAAAGGAGGCTAACGAGGCAGCAAGCTATTGCATGGGCTACTTAGAAAAGGTGCTGCCCGTAGGGCTGAGGATTGATTTGATCTTGTTTAACGATTTTGATTAAATACGGCGGGTGCAAGCCCCGCCGTATCGTGAACATTTCAAAATTCCGCTTATTTTGTATAAATTATCGGTGCTTTGAGGATGCCGACATCTCGCAGAACATATTCATAGCTCCAGTCGCAGCCCTCGCTTCTCCATGCGTCGGGGCCGTGCCAAGAGCGGTTATCATCGGCAAGGTGAACTGCGCCGAATGAGTTGCGGCGGTTGCCGCAGAGCGTGATGTCAACCTTATGCTTTCCTCCGCCGAGACCGCCGACGGTCAGAGTGTACGGCGGAAAGACGATGTTGCCCTTGCTTTCTCCGTCAACCTCAACGCATATGAGAGCGCCTCTGTATCTTGTGGCTTCAATTATCATTTCTTCGCCCTCGGCTTCAAGATGATATGTAACATTGCCGCCGTAGAAGGGCAGACCCTGAGAAGTTATCGAGCCGAATGCAAGCTTTTCGGGCAGGGCGGTAATGACCGCATATTTTCCCTCCACTCTTACGCCGAAATTGCCGATGATGTAGCACCATTCGGTGTTTGTGCGCCTGCCGAAAGGCAGGGTTATTTCAAGAATGTTTTCTCCCTTCCTGATTTCGGGCAGAGCAACAGTCTTTATCGATTTATCAACATACCAACCCGTAATAACAGGCTCAACGGCAGCTCCGTTGAATTTTATGCATGACTTTTCGGCGTCCTCAAGCGCAAGCTCTGCGCCTTCGAATGAAATTTCGCTGTTGATTCTGAATCTCAGAGTTACGGTGTGCTCTGGCGTTTCTTCTTCGAGAACCCATGGCTGAGCAACTCCGCCGCCTCTTTCGGGATAGCCGAGCTTTTCTCTGCAAACATTGTCAAGTCTGAGAATTTCTTCCTCTGCCATAAAATCGCCGCCGTCAAGCGAAAACTCGGCAAGGTCGAGCAGAAGAACGTTTCTTTCTGAAAGCGTGTAGGGAACGAGATTCGGCAGTATCGCCCGGTTGTTGAGAGCGGGAGCGGATTTTTGAGCAGTCTCTGTTTCCGCTTTGCCGCAGTCAAGTCTGAGAAGCAGGCTGTCATAGTCATAAAGCCGCTTTGAAATGACCGTACAGCCGTTTATGTATTCGCAATTGATGGGAGAAATATCGCCGCTGAGAGTGTCATAGACAAAAGGAGTATATTCGCCCTTGACGGTGATTCTCAGGCGGTCGCTTTGGCAGACATCTTTATTATAAGGCTCACGGCATCTGCTGATAAACAGCCATTTACCGTTTCCGTCCGAGCGGAGCTGATAAATGAAGCCGTCGGAGAGTCTGCCGTTTGCAAGCCTGAGAGTGACGGTTCTGTTATCGTCAAGAACGGAGAGAACCGAGCCTCTGTCATAGGGAATCGTCAGCGATTCACGGGCAAGAGCCGCCCCTCTTTCGCTCGGTATTCCGTCCTCAAGAGTCGGACTGCCGCCCATGAAAATGAGCTTTCCGCCTGCTTTACGGAAGCTTTCAAGCCTTTCAAGCGTTGAACTGCGGAGCGTTTCGCAGTCGGGAACGATAACTGCGTCATATTCCATTTCGCCGACCCTCAGCGGAGCCGAACCGCTTTCGCAGAGCGTTGGCAGAAGCGATTCGCTGATGAAATCAAAATCAATGCTGCCCTTGAGAAGCCATTCGGTCAGGCTCTGGAATTTGCTGTCGGCGTTTTCTCTCTGAAGTGCGGTTTTATCGTTCGGGCCCCAATGAAGCCAATAGCTTTCAATCGGATGAATAACGCCGACCTTAACAACGGGCTTGCCCCTTGTCATTGCGGTGTTGACCCTTGCAAAATGGTCTTCAAGATATGAGAATTTATTCCACCACGGGGATTGATAATGAATCGAGGCGGGATAATCTCTTTTTGCTTCGCCGCCCATGGCATACCATGAAAGGTGGGGCACTCTGACGGTAACGCCGAGGCACGCCTGCCAGTCGCCGTGGAGCTTATAGCCTCTGAAATCATAGTCCCAGCCCGTAACGCCGTAAAGCTCGGAGAGCATTCCCTCTCTGCCGAACTGATGAACGGCGGACTGAGCCTGCTTTGCGGTTGTGAATTCAAAATTGGCGCAGAGCATGTCGATGCCCGGAATGTCAAAGCCACGGTATGAACGCATGGTTTCGCCCAGAGCCGCCGTCTGACTTTGCAGAGTAGGCTCCTCCATCATGTGACCCGTCAGAGCTATGCCGTTTTTGCGGCACCACGAGCCGCAGACGTCGGCGAACGCCTGAGAGAATCTCTCGGAGATATGGTCATGGTAATGGTAGCGGATAACAGAGGGCTTGCCGTCAGCCTTTTCCCAGAAGATTTCGGGGAGATTTTCAACAATATCCTCGCCGTACTGCGCCATGTATGTATCGGGAAAGTCGTCCGTCCAGGGGATTACGACATCCATTTTATCGGTTGAATTGTCAAGAACCTTTTTGCGGGTGAACTGCGGTTCGTCCGTGAAAATAGCAGGCACAACACCGCCGAAATATTCGCCGACCGTTTTTTTATATCTTTCGTGAGTGACCTCAACGAAGCGCTCAATCGCCTTTGGGTTGAGCGTGTCAACATAGGTCTGATTGTTATACCACGGAGAGGGGGAATGGATTTTCAGATAGGCATACCATTTTGTGCCTTCTGCGGCGTCATTTTCGCCGATTGTTTTGTGCTTTTTGAGAAAACCGTTTTCATCGAGCACGATGTCATAGCAGGCTATCAGATGGCCTTTTCCGCTTCTGCCGCCCTCTGCCCGTGAATCAACATATTTTGATTCCGTTTCGATATTATCGCACGGATTGACGGTCATGAGCAGGCATCTGCCCCTGTATTGTTCGTCCTTTGTGACAAGACCGCCCGCCGCTCCCGACGGCCATCTGTCCTCGTCATAGAGCCATGCAAGCATATGCTCTTTGTCCGCCTTTTCGGCGCAGAGCTTAATAAGCCCCATGTATTCGTCGGAGAGATATTTGTTTTCAAGACCCGTTCGGACATGCATATGGAAGCCGCCCAGACCCATTTCTTTGAATATATCAATCTGTCGGCAAAGCTCGTCTCCCTCAAGGCGGCTGTTCCACGCCCAGAACGGGGTTGCTCTGTATTCGCTTGTGGGGTTCCTGAAAAGCTCGGTGCTCAGAGATTTTTCTGCGTTTTTCTTATAAAGCATGTTGATTTTTCCTCCTTATTCACGGTTCGGATGCTTATAAAGCGGCTTATCCTCGCTCGGTGTGTTCCAATTTATATAATTATTGCGTTCGGCGTAATACCATTCCATTTCAAACATCTTTGCGCTCTCATCAACGGGAACATAGAGCTGACCTCTGTCAAAATAAGGCTCTGCCGACATCTCGACCGTGCCGAGGTCGGTTTTGGCAAAGCGGCTTCCGACGGTGAAAACGGCTTTTCTGCCGTAAGCCTCGCAGGAAAGGGTGTCGGTTTCCTTGATGACCTTGCCGCCGATTGCCTGAATCAGAACGCCGAACGGCGCAAACCAAGTCCCGTCTTTATTTTGCGCATAGACCTCACGGGCTGATAATTCAAGCATTCTGCCCTTGAACGCCATTTTTGTCCAATCGTAAACGGGAGCAAGCGCATACGGCGTTATTATGTCATTTTCTTTATCAAGCGTAAAGCGGTCAACGATTCTGCCGTCGCCGAGATAGGCGGTTGCGGTCAGAATGTTTCCGTCAATTTCAACTATGGAATAAAGACCCGTGTGTTCCTCCTGCGGATAGAAGCAGGAGTGCCAGACCTTCTGGCAGTTGGAATGATAAATATTTCCGCCGCCGTTGCCCGCTATGTAGTGAACCGTTCCCTCAGACGGGCGGTCAAACAGCTCGTCACCCTTAGTCGGAAAGGTTCGTGCAAACGAATGCTCGTGGCCTGCAAACAGAATATCAAGTCTGCCGTCCTCAATGGGCTTTCTCAGCCAGGGGTAACCGTCATTGTTCTGCCCCTCGGGCATGACGGGATAAATCGGGAAATGATATGTGCCGAGCTTCCAGGTCTTATCGCTTTTCTGCAAATCGTCAAATGCCCAGGGCGCAACCTTTTCGGGGGCGTTGATGCCCATAATCAGAAAATGAGCGTTGCCGTAGTCGAAAGAGTAGTTCTCTGTTGTGTAGCCCTCGGGGCCGTTCATGGGATAGGACGGTTCAAACTGAAAATCATAAAAATCAGCGTGTTCAAGATAGAATTTTCCGACGGGTTCGGGGAAATAGGACAGAAATCCACGGTTATCGTGGTTGCCCGTAGTCATCATATAGGGAATGCTTTCGATTATCCCTTTAAGACCCTCAAACATTCCGTTCCATTGAAGCTCGTTCTGACCGTTGTCGCAGTTGTCGCCGACGGTCAGAATGAATCTGCATTCGGGATGCTTATTTAAAGCGTCTTTCAGCAGTTCGCCGACCTTGCCGTAATCCGGCAGATGGCAGGGATTGCCTTTCTGATGGTCGGTGATGACGAGAAAGCTGAATTTTCCCGTGTTCTCAGGCTCGGTTTCAAAAGAAAATTCATCGCTTCGGTTTTCATCGGAACCGACGGTGTAGACATATCTTGTTCCCGGTTCAAGCCCCGAAAGCTTAACGGAATGATAGTTGCTGATGTCAATATCGCTTTCTTTTTGTCTGCATTCGGCGTCAAGCCGCCGCCAATCGGATTCATTTTCTTTTTTGAAATTAATATATCCCGAGTCAACCTCAACGCTCGTCCTCCATATAACCGCCGTTTCGGTTTTCGGGTTGCCGCAAAATGAGAGCATTATATGGTCGGGGCTTGGCGTTGAGCCTCGCTCGGGCTTAAAAAATTTACCGTTTTTATCAATCATTTATTTGATCTCCGAAGTGTTTATTTTGATTCAATTTTAGTTATTTTAAACAGCTTTGTCAATAAGAAGCTGAAAAGATTGTTAACTTTTTTCAAAATCTATTGATTTTTTACAGAATAACATATATAATCTAATATATAAAAATATTTTATCATGCCGTCATGCGGCAGAACATATTTTTAGGGGGACAAACCATGAAAAAATTATTAAAAGCTTCGGCGGTTATCACTGCGCTGATAATTGCCGCAATGAGCCTGATTATTCCCGTTTCGGCGGCAGGCGAAAGCTACATAACCATTGTTGAAAACGGAGCAGGTGCCTCCGTCACAAAATGTATCACGGAAGCAAGGGGAGAAATCAATATCCCCGAAACCTACAACGGGCTTCCCGTTACGCAGATTAACAAGAATGCATTCAAGGGCTGCACGCTCGTCACGAGGGTGACTGTTCCCGCAAGCGTAACCAAGGTCGGCAGCAACGCTTTTGACGGTTGCACGGCGCTTGAATCGGTCGAATTTGCGGGCACGGTCTGCACCTTTGACCCTGCGGTTTTCATTCATTGCAGCAGCCTTGAAAGCATTACGCTCCCTTCGGGGCTGACGACAATTCCCAACGAAGCATTTTCCGACTGCACCTCGCTTACTCAGATTGATATTCCGTCAACGGTTACGCTTATCGGCACCGAGGCGTTTGCAACCTGCGTGTCGCTGACTGAAATCAATATTCCCGCATCCGTCGATGTGATAAGGACAAACGCATTTCTCGGTTGCAGCGGAATAAATCGGTTCAATGTTGATTCGGGCAACGAGGTTTACAGCAGCGTCGGCGGCGTTCTTTACGGCGCATACGAAAGCCCTTATGACACAAGCAAGACAAATCCCGTGACCGATAAGGCGGTTATCTGCTATCCGTCTGCGGCAACGGCTTCTCAATATACCGTTGCCGACGGAACAAAAATTATTTCCGACGCCGCCTTTGCAGACTGCACGAATCTGACGAGAATCAATCTTCCGAACGGGATTTATGCAATAAAGGCTTATGCTTTTGACAACTGCACAAAGCTTTCATCTTTCGTAATTCCCTCAACGGTTCAGACAATCGGATCAATGGCTTTCGGCAGAACCACGGCGCTGAAAACAATCACAATTCCGGGCTCGGTCACCGATTTCGAGAGCGCATTTTATTCTTCGGGGCTCACAAGCGTAACGATCGAAAACGGCGTTAAGACAATCGGCATAAAGAGCTTTGAAA
>JAEDKI010000123.1 GCA_016295895.1 Clostridiaceae bacterium
CGTCAACATGCAATTCACGCCGTTTGAGCTGCAATTCACGCCGTTTCTATTTACTTCTAAAAGAATATATGTTATATTAAAATATAAAAATTTATGCGTTGCAACAGGCGCATAGTATCATATTCCCCAAAAAAGAAACGGAGGAACTTTCATGAAAAAACGAATCATCAGCGTTGTTCTGGTTGCGGCTTTGCTTTTCGGCATAGCGCCTCTCAGCGGTATTTTCAAAAACATTGAATCGCTGAGTGTTGCACAGGCAGCGGAAGAGGGGCAGTCACTTCTTCAGATGCTTCAGATCAATGACTCGCCCGTCAACACCGGCGACTCCACGAGCAACCCTTACGGTCCGGGAAGCATGAATATGTTTTCCCGAATGGAGCTTCTCTATTATGACAATGTTCATAACAGTGATTCCAATTATTACAGAAGAATCTATGACTACGATGAGAATCATAAGTCAAAAATCTGGGAAAATGAGGAATGGTCTTCTCAGCCGTCAAGACAGTTTGCCGCTTCTCAGAGTGCGGCGTTTGATCCTTTCGGCAGCGGCAAGCGTCAGTATGTTGCGACCATTGGCTATAATGAATACACCAACACAAGCGGCAAAAAGGGCTTGAAATACAAATTGCTTGTTGAGGACCGCTACGGAAATGTCCTCGCTTCAACTGACCTTAATGAAATATGCGACAGCTTTAACGATGATGACTATTATCTTCCCAACGGTTACGAGATAAATGCGTTTCTTGCCATAACAGCCGGCGACTTTGACGGAGACGGCAAAGAGGAGGTCGCAGTTTATAACCCCACATCAGGCATTAACAACTGCGCCGTTGAAATCTATTCTTTCAATAATGACAGCGTTTCCCGTTCAAAGAGGCTGTATCTCAGAAACACGAACTATGACGGTTCCCTTCCCGTTCGAGTTACCACAAACTGGCCTGTTGTTCAGCTCACCTCGGGAGATATCAACAATGACTTTGCCGATGAGCTTGTTATCACATCCTGTTTCCCGCACGCAAGATGGGGAAACACCAAAAATACGGATTATGCAATGCCCGTAACCTCAATAGTAGCTTTTAAGGAGAACAGCTCAGGTGAGGTTAAGGGACAGTTTGAGCACGCGTGGGATTATACAGAATTTGATTCGGGCGATACCAGCGGCAAAACTCAGATTAGCTGCTACGGCGCTGCGGCAATCGGCGATATTGACGGCGACAACAGAAAAGAAATCGTCTATGCGGGCTATGACCTTGGAAGCGACATGAGAAACAGCGATTCATCAAGCATATATAAATACAACGCCAATGTCGGCGTTATTGAATACAGCTCGGGTGAATATGTCAAGGGTGCAGGCGGGGTTTGCCAATCTGTAAAAATCAACCCGAATATTACTGCGGGCTTATATGAATCTCAATGTCAATCTCCTATTGCACTTGCCTGCTTTAACCCCGTCGGCACGGGCGGCAAGGATTATATTTTAATCGGAGGCAGCATTTATTCGTTCCGCACCGACGGCGGCAGCAACACTCCCGTTGCGCTTTCGCATAATCATCCTGCGGCAAATTACGGCTTCAAGCTTGAGCTTGAATTATCTGATAAAAACGGAATTTATTCTCAGAGCTTTACCGAAACCTACGGTAACTCTTATCAGTACCATTCAAATATCTGGATTGAATCCGTTGTAACAGGCAACTTCCTGAATGACGAAAACGCAGGCGAACAGCTTATCATGATTGTCGGCAGAAAGCAGGAAAATGCCAATAACTACAGACACGATATCGTTCAGGTTGCAACCGATGCGAAAGACAATCTTTATTCGGTAAGAGAAAAGATAAATAACGCTTGCGGCACGAGCTTCAAGAGAAACATGAGCTACACCGCAATCGATATCGATGACGACGGAATGATCCTTCAATTTGTCGATAAGGAAGCATACTTCTCAGACCCGAATATCATTGCGGTTCTTCAGTCGGCTCCTTATTTTGAAGATCTGACTTTGTATAATGACGACTATGAAGAGGACGGCGAAACCGTATTCGGCAAATCTTCGGGCACAGGAAGCTCCGAAACACACGGCTTCGATGTTACGGCTTCGGTTATCGCCGGATATGAGGCTGAAGCTTCTTTCTTCGGAATATCGCTCGGCGGCGTTGATTTTGAGGCTAAGGTCAGTGCTTCCGTCGGCGGAGAGTTTGAAAATGCATCCGAAAAAACCGTTTCGGTTGAGTATGCTTCGCCGAGCAGCGAAGACAGAGTCATTCTCTCAATGACTCCCTATATCCGCTACCTTTATAAGATGTGGACCCCCGAATTTACCGTTCCCACCAAGGAAGAGTATGACGCAACCTGCAAGTCCCTCAGCGGCGACAAAGAGGCTCTTGAAAAATACAAGAGAAGCGTTAAAGGCTCGCAGGAAGCTTACGGTTGGGGCGCAACCGTTCCCGCAGGCTGGTCGGATTATGTTATGTGTATTCCCGAAAAGCCCAGAACATCGATGATAACGGTAACGGAATTTGACAAAATTGCAGAGGCAACGGGCGAGTTTGAACCCATCAGAGGCAATGTTCTTAACCATGAGATCGGCGATCCTTCATCATATCCTCACAGTGAATCGGCTCTCAGAGACTTCTCGGGCGGTACCGATGTTGTCAGCGAAGAAGCGCAGATGGATGATTCCTCCTACATCTGGGTTTCAAAGGGCGGCGGCACCATAACGCAGACCATTGAAACAACCGAATCAAGCTCCTCATCGGTCACCTGGGGTGCGGGCGTAGAAACGGAATTGGTCACCAAGACCGCCGGCGGAGTTAAGGTCGGCGCAGGAGTCAGCGCAGAATACACGGGCAGCTACACAACGATGAATTACAAATCAACATTCATCGCCGGCACTGTTTGCGGTCTGCCCAAAGTTGAGAACAATGAAACCGCAGGATTTGATTTCAAATGGCGTTTCGGAAGCTGGAAAGAAAAGCTCAACAATCAGGATTGTCTTGTTCTCGGCTTTGTTACCAAGGAATGCAAAATGCCGCTCAGAGCGCCCAAGAACCTTTCAATCAAGGATTCAACCGCTGACAGCATCACGCTTAACTGGTCAAAAGCGGGCGGCGAGTGGACTCAGATTTTCATGATAACCGACAATGAAATCAGCCCCTATTTCAAGATTGATACCATTGATTCCGAGCTTACCGAATACACGGTCAAGGGACTTTCTCCCAACACAAAATATTCTTTTGCCCTCAGAGCAACAGATACCATAGGCAGTGAGGCGAGCGTATACACCGCCAGCGTTTCGGGCAAAACAAAATATGCCGACGGCGTTGAAGTGCCGTATGTTTCACAGGTTTCCGATGTTCATGCACTTTCGGGCTCGGACGCTGAATTCAGAGTTACCGCAACTCCTGTCGGCAAAGGCAAGCTGACCTATCAGTGGCAGGAGCAGGTTCTGAACAACGATGTTTATGTTTGGCAAAACCTTAAAAACGAAATCAACCCGACTCTTGCTATCCTTGATGTCGGCACTCCGGAAAACGGAAAGAGATTCCGCTGTGAGGTCGGTCAGCTTCTTAACGGCGAGGTAGCATATGTTTATTCAAACACGGCTTCTCTCTATGTCGGCAAGGGCGGCACATCGACAAAGCTTGCAATATCAATGCCGTCATACGGCGGAGCAAGCGGAACATATCAGAAAGCAACGGTAAACAAGAGCACGACGGTTGTTGAATTGACTGCAACGGTCGGAGCGGACGGATACTCGGTTGCAAAGCTCACCGACGGCAACTATATGCTCACAGCCAAAAACCCGTCCGAATCCACGGTTTATCAGTATATTGCAAATGCTTCGGCAACGGCAGACATCGAAGCGGCAATCGCAAACGGTCAGGATACCGTTTCGATTGATGCAGCAAATCTTTCCGAAATAGAGATTTATTACGAATTTGCAACGCAAGACGGCACTTCAATCGGTATCGATGCCGACGCCGGTTTCACGGATGTCAGCGAGGATGATATTCTTGCAGGCAACAACACCTTCATTATCAGCGAAACAATCAGCATTGAAGACCCCGAAAATCCCGATGTTCCGAAAACCGAAACCGTTAATACTACGGTCGAATACACCAAGACCTATACCGACGGCACAAAGACCGTTTATCTTGTTCCCGTTAAGGAAGTAACGGAAGAAAAAGACGGCGAAGGCAATGTTATTAATACAATCGAAACTTCCTATGACACCTATTATTACATTGATTCCGCCGATGCATCAATGACGGAGCCTGTTGAAGTATCCGCTCAGGCTATGGGCTATGCGGATGTTGCAGACCACTCAAAGACCTTCTCAATGAAAGCCGAAATCGCAGCGATTACGGTTAATAAGGAAATCAGCAACACGGTTTATACAACCGTTACCGTTCCCGGCGACCCCGTAACTCTCGTTGCTCTCGTCGAGAGCCTCAGCGTCGGCATTAATCAGACCCCCAGCGGAACGGTTTGCTTCAAGATTTTGATGAACGGCGACTCCAAGTCCGAGATTAAGATCGAGAAAAAGATTTCTTATGCCGGCACAAATCAGGCTTCCGCAACCGCAACCTGGACTCCTTCAAAGGCAGGCACTTACACAATCGTTGCAACTTATTACGGCGATTCGGCTCTTCTTTCATCAACATCGGAGAGCAAGACCTATGACGCTTATGAAGTCAAAGGCGAAGGCACTCAGGAAGTCAAGAGCTTCATTATGGACTGCGGAGATACCGTTATCAACAACACTTCAATCAGCCTTGCTCCCGCTCTCAAGGTTACAACCGTAACAAGCAGCGCAACGGAGATTGAAAGTGCAGTTACAACTCCGCACAGCCTTGAAAATTCCGACGAGGTCAATTACAATGTCAGAATGGAATACAGCGAGGCTCCCGAGGGCAGCTACAAAATAGAAAAGAATGTATTCACGGCTACCGTTAACGGCACTTACCTCATTACGGCGAATTACACCGACGGAGAGGGCGCTGACGCTCAGAACTTCACCTACACCAAGAAAATTGATGTTGTTTCAACCGCAGGCGAACAGCAGCCCATCTATTTCAGAAATTCGTCAATGACGGTTTATACAACTCAGAAAACCGTTAAAAACGAGCTTTCAAACTTCAACGCAGGCGCAACCGTCAGATACAAGAGCACGGATGAAAGCGTTGCAACCGTTGACAATACCGGCGTTGTTACGATTCTCAAGAGCGGTATCACAAGCATCGTTGCAACCTCAAGCGTTGCGGGCAAAGAGGATGTTGAGGCGAGCTACCTGCTTTATATCAACAAACAGCCTCTGACTCTTTCCGTTCCCGAGGGCATAACCGTAACCTACGGTCAGTCAAAGGAAGAAGCGCTTGAAATCATCAAGGCGGCAGGCGTTGTTATCAAGACCAACGGCGGAGTTACCGACAGCATCAGTTACAGCGATATTACCGGAAAAGCAAACGATGTTCCTTCATATTCAATCAACTATCAGGAGGGCTCGGGTGTCGGCAGATATTCGGTAACGATTGACGAAGTATCGTCCGTCCTTTATGAAGTAACAAACATCGGCGGATATTTTGAGGTTGTCCATAAGGAAATCAGCAACAACGATATCAAGTCGGTAGATGTTCAGACCAAGAATTATGACGGCACAACCGACGCAACCCTTTCCGCAACCTTCAAAGACGGCGTAATAGTCGGCAAGGATATTGTTGTCGCAGATGTTGAGGGCAAATTTGACACCTCGGCGGCAGGCGAAAACAAGCTTGTCAGCTATAAGATCACGGGTCTTTCAGGCGCAAACAGCGGCAACTACATTCTTGCGGCAGATACAACCGGCACATCAAAAGGCACAATAACCAAGGCGCCCATCACGGTTACCGCTCCCAAGACAACATCGGTTGTTTATGACGGCGAAATCAAATCTGTTAATGTTCT
>JAEDKI010000124.1 GCA_016295895.1 Clostridiaceae bacterium
GATTTTATTCTTTTCGTTGACGAATCCCATGTCACTCTGCCTCAGGTCAGAGCAATGTACGGCGGCGACCGGGCAAGAAAAGACAGCCTTATTGAATTCGGATTCCGTCTTCCCTCGGCATATGACAACCGACCGCTGACCTTTGACGAATTCTATTCTAAAATCGGTCAGAAAATTTTCGTCAGCGCAACGCCTGGCGATTTTGAGAAACAAAAGAGCGCCGCAATCGCCGAGCAGGTCATCAGACCGACGGGTCTGCTTGACCCCGAAATATCCGTCAGACCCGTTGACGGTCAGATTGACGACCTCGTTTCCGAAATCAACATCCGCACAGAAAAGGGCGAAAGAGTGCTTGTTACTACCCTCACCAAACGCATGGCTGAGGATTTGACGGATTATCTTGAAAATCTGAATATCAAGGTTCGTTATATGCACCACGATATTGATACAATCGAGAGAATGGAGATAATCCGAGGGCTCAGGCTCGGAGATTTTGATGTGCTTGTCGGCATTAATCTGCTCCGTGAGGGTCTTGATATCCCCGAGGTTTCGCTCGTTGCGATTCTCGACGCCGACAAGGAGGGCTTCCTGCGCTCCGAAACCTCGCTGATTCAGACGATAGGCAGAGCCGCAAGAAACGCCGGCGGAACGGTTATTATGTATGCCGACTGTGTTACTCCGTCAATGGAAAAAGCGATAACCGAAACGGAACGCCGCCGCAAAAAGCAGATGAAATATAACGAAGAACACGGCATAGTGCCGAAAACGATAGTTAAAGATGTTCACGAGATAATAGAGATTTCCGCAAAGAACGACGAAGAAAAAGCAGTCTCGAAGCTCAGCAAGAAAGAGCGTGAACAGCTTATTATCAAGCTTACCGCAGAAATGAAAGCGGCGGCAAAGATTCTTGAATTTGAACACGCCGCATATCTGCGTGACAGAATTGAAAAACTCAGAAGAGGTAAATAATATATGGCATCAAAATTCCTTACAGTTAAGGGTGCAAAAGAACACAATCTCAAAAATGTTGATATCTCCGTTCCGAGAGACAAACTCGTTGTTTTCACGGGTCTTTCGGGTTCGGGCAAATCCTCGCTTGCTTTCGACACAATTTATGCCGAGGGTCAGCGCAGATATGTTGAGTCACTTTCGTCTTATGCAAGGCAGTTTCTCGGTCAGATGGAAAAGCCGAATGTTGAAAGCATTGACGGACTTTCTCCCGCAATTTCAATTGACCAGAAAACGACCTCAAAAAACCCACGTTCAACCGTCGGAACGGTGACGGAAATCTATGATTATCTCCGCTTGCTTTATGCAAGAGTCGGTATACCCCATTGCCCCGAATGCGGCAGAGAAATCAGCAGGCAGACCGTTGACGACATCACAAAGCAGGTGCTTTCCCTGCCTGAGGGCACAAAGATTCAGGTTATGTCGCCCATTGCAAGAGGGAAAAAGGGCGAATATGTCAAGGAGCTTGAGAGCGTTCGCAAGGGCGGCTATGCAAGGGTCAGAATTGACTCGATTATTTATGATTTATCCGAAGAAATCAAGCTTGAAAAGAACATCAAGCATAATATTGAGGTTATCGTTGACCGCCTTGTGATAAAAGACGGTATCCGTTCACGGCTTGCGGATTCAATCGAAACCGCAACCAATCTCAGCGGCGGTCTGCTGCTTGTTGATGTTATCGGCGGAGAAGAACAGCTCTATTCGCTCAACTACGCCTGCCCAGAGCACGGAGTGAGCATTGAAGAGCTTGAACCCCGCTCGTTCTCTTTCAACAATCCTTTCGGTGCATGCCCGAAATGCAGCGGTCTCGGCGTTTTTATGAAAATCGACCCAAAAATGGTCGTTCCCGACGGCAGCCTTTCAATCAGAGAGGGTGCAATCAAGGCGAGCGGCTGGTCATCGTCGGAGGGCGGAACAATCGCTCAGATGTATTTTGAGGGACTCGCCAAGGCTTATGATTTTTCGCTTGATACGCCTTTCAACGAACTGCCTAAGAAAGCTAAGGATGTTGTGTTTTTCGGCACGGGCGGCAAAAAAATAAAGCTCGAACGCCGAAACGAATACGGCAGCGGAACTTATCTGACCGACTTTGAGGGTATAATCAACAACCTTGAACGCAGATACAAGGAAACGACAAGCGAATATTCCCGAGCGGAAATTGAAAACTATATGTCCACGGTTGAATGCCCCGAATGCGGCGGCTCAAGGCTTCGCAAGGAGTCGATGGGCGTTACCGTCGGCGGCATCAACATTGATGAATTTTCGAGAAAATCAATAAATGATGAAATAGAGTTTCTTGATAAGCTTTCTCTCAGCGAGCGTGACTCCATGATTGCCGAGCAGATTATCAAGGAAATTCGCAGCAGGCTGAGCTTTCTTTCAAGCGTCGGTCTTGATTATCTGACTCTTGCCCGTTCATCGGCAACGCTTTCGGGCGGCGAGGCGCAGAGAATTCGCCTTGCAACTCAGATCGGTTCTTCGCTCATGGGAGTTCTTTATATTCTTGACGAGCCGAGCATCGGGCTTCATCAGCGTGACAACGCAAAGCTGCTCAAAACTCTTGAACATCTGCGTGACATCGGCAACACTCTCATTGTTGTTGAGCATGACGAAGAAACAATGCGTGCGGCGGATTACATTGTCGATGTCGGACCCGGTGCAGGCATCCACGGCGGAGAAATCGTCTGCTGCGGCAGCGTTGACGATATTATCAATTGCGAAAAATCGGTAACGGGTCAGTATCTCAGCGGTAAGAAGTTTATCCCCGTGCCCGAAAAACGCCGAGACGGAAACGGAAAGTCGCTTATCGTCTACGGCGCAAAAGAAAACAACCTTAAAAATATTGATGTTGAGTTCCCTCTCGGAAAATTCATTGCCGTTACGGGCGTTTCGGGTTCGGGGAAATCATCGCTTGTCAACGAAATACTCAACAAGCACCTTGCAACGGAGCTGAACAACGCAAAAAAAATCGCCGGAAATCACGACAGGATCACCGGCACGGAATATCTTGACAAGGTTATAAACATCGACCAATCACCGATCGGAAGAACTCCCCGTTCAAACCCTGCAACCTACACGGGCGTTTTCACGGATATCAGGGAGCTTTTCGCTTCAACGACAGATTCAAAGAAAAGGGGCTACAAGGCGAACCGCTATTCATTCAACGTTAAAGGCGGCCGCTGTGAAGCCTGCCAGGGCGACGGAATCGTTAAGATTGAAATGCACTTCATGAGCGATATCTATGTTCCTTGCGAGGTCTGCAAGGGCAAAAGATACAACAGAGAAACGCTTGAGGTGCACTATAAAGGCAAAAACATCAGCGATGTGCTTGATATGACGGTTGAGGAAGCAATGAATTTCTTTGAAAGCATTCCGAAGATTCACCGCAAGATAAAAACCCTCTATGATGTCGGCCTGGGATATGTCAAGCTCGGTCAACCCGCAACAACTCTTTCGGGTGGCGAGGCGCAGAGGGTAAAGCTTGCAACGGAGCTTTCAAAGCATTCAACGGGCAAAACGGTTTATATCCTTGACGAGCCGACAACGGGTCTGCACACGGCAGATGTTCACCGCCTTATTGATGTTTTGCAGAAGTTTGTTGACAACGGCAACACGGTCATCGTTATCGAGCATAATCTTGATGTTATCAAGGTTGCCGACCACATAATCGACCTCGGCCCCGAGGGCGGAAACGGCGGCGGCGAAATCGTTGCACAGGGCACGCCCGAAGAGGTTGCCGCCTGCGAAAAGTCATATACGGGAATGTATCTGAATAAAATCTTAAATGTTTAATATTAAAAAGAGCATAAAAAATCCGCCCTGCATATGCAGAGCGGATTGCTTTTTGTTAAAATTACTGCTCAACAGCGTAAACGCTGACCTTCTTGCGGTCTTTGCCCATACGCTCGAACTTAACGGTGCCGTCGATAAGAGCAAACAGAGTGTCATCCGAACCGATGCCGACATTGTTGCCGGGATGGATGTGAGTGCCTCTCTGTCTTACAAGGATGTTGCCTGCAAGAACGAACTGGCCGTCAGCTCTCTTTGCGCCGAGTCTCTTTGACTCTGAATCACGGCCGTTACGGGTTGAACCCATACCTTTCTTATGAGCGAAAAGCTGAACATTTATCTTAAGCATTTCTTACACCTCCGTAGATTATTCTGATGTTTTGCGGATACTGCTTTGAAAGCTCCGTCAGATGAAGCTCCAGCCCCTTGAGAACCGCTTCGGCTCTTTCATCGGGCTGATTAAGCGATAAGCTCATTGCACCGTCTCCCGCCTTGGCGTCGGCGTTTGCGCCGATAACATCGGTTATCGTGTTTGCCGCCATATATGCCGCCGAGGAAACAGAAGCGCAGATTATGTCTTTGCCGCTTTCGGCAAACATTGCGTGACCGCTTATTTCAAAGCCTTTAAGCTGTCCGTTTCCGACTGAGAATCTGACCTTTATCATAAGGTCGGTTGATTATGCGTTGATGGCTGAGATTTCAACCTTAGTGTAAGGCTGTCTGTGACCCATCTTGCGCTTTGCATTCTTCTTTGACTTGTAGGTAAAAACGGTGATCTTCTTGCTCTTGCCGTTTTTAACGATCTTTGCGGAAACGCTTGCTCCGTCAACATAGGGAGCGCCGACGGTGATTCCGTCGTCCTTTCCGACAGCGACAACCTTATCGAAGGTGTACTCGCTTGCTTCTTCAGCGTCAAGCTTCTCGATGAATACTACATCGCCGGCCTGAACCTTGTACTGCTTGCCGCCTGTTTCAATAACTGCGTACATTCGGAATATCAATCCTTTTCTTTAAGACTCGCTACTCTGAGGCACAATAATCTGCTTTTGGGCGCACAAAATGCACCGCCCCGAATATGCGGCATATGAGATTATAACACAACAGTCAACCGTTGTCAAATACTTTTTGCGGATTTTTCAAAAAAATCAGTTCTGATTATTGTCATAAGGCTCGTAGTTTGCCTGCTGATAATTCTGATTGTCGGGCATTGCAGGCTCCTCGGGTATAATGAGAGCCATAACGAGATAAATGATTACCGGGCTGCCGAGAACAAAAATTGACAGCAGAACATAAATTACTCTGAGAATCGTTGAGTCAATGTCAAAATAGCTTGCCAGACCGCCGAGAACGCCGCAGATTTTCTTATCGGTGGTGCTTCTGTAAAGTTTTTTCTTCATGGTCATTTATCCTTTCTGTTATATATTATTTTGTATTTCCGCAGCCGTGAGGGTATTCCTCATAAGCATTGCAATCGTCATCGGGCCGACGCCGCCGGGCACGGGAGTTATCAGAGAAGCCTTTTCCTTAACCGCTTCAAAATCAACATCACCGCACAGCTTGCCGTTTTCGTCTCTGTCCATGCCGACATCGAGAACTACAGCCCCTTGCTTTACCATATCGGCTTTAACAAATTTCGGGATTCCGACGGCGGCAACAAGAATATCCGCCTGATTTGTGATTTCGGCAAGATTACGGGTTTTTGAGTGGCAGACAGTGACCGTTGCATTTCTCGCAAGCATCAGCATTGCCATGGGTTTGCCGACAATGTCGCTTCTGCCGATAATAACGCAATGCTTGCCCGTCGGGTCAACGCCCTCATATTCGAGAAGCTTAACCATGCCCATGGGAGTGCAGGGAACGAGGCTTCCGCTGCCGATTGAAAGCCTGCCGACATTTTCGGGGTGGAAGCAGTCAACATCCTTTTCGGGCAGAATCCGTTCAAGCACGGCGTTTTTGTCAATATGTTTCGGCACGGGAAGCTGACAGAGAATGCCGTTAACCGATTTATCGGCATTGAGCCTGTCAATAAGCTCCAAAAGTTCCTCGGTCGTCGTCTCCTCAGGCAAAGCAAATTCGAGCGACCTCATTCCCGTTCTCTCACAGGCATTTTTCTTGTTGTT
>JAEDKI010000125.1 GCA_016295895.1 Clostridiaceae bacterium
TTATTATTATTTATTCCGTCATCTGACCGTCAAAATCGGTGATGATAAAAACATCGGTAATTTCCGAAAAGTCAACGCCCGGCTCAATAATTGCGCTTGCGGAAATATCAACCGTGCCGTCAACAACATCAACAATGTTGCCGATTATCAGGTCACGGGGGAAGATTCCGCCCACGCCCGAGGTGCAGACGATTCCGCCGACCGTTACCGCCGTTGAGGAAGAAAGACCGGGCATATGGCAATGCCCCTCCTTGCTCAGAGCAACGGTTGAGGTGACGAAGCCCATGTCTCTTGTTCTGACCTCATATGCGCTGACATTGACCTTGGGGTTAAGTATTGTGCTGACCGTGCATTGAGTCGGAGTGACCGATTCAACAACGCCGACAAGATATTTGCCGTAGATAACGGGGTCATTGACGCTGATTCCGTTGGCAGAGCCTTTGTTGAGCGTGAACGAGCTGAGGTTATCGGCGGCATTTCTGCCGATTATTGCCGCTTCGGCAAAAACATAGTCGGAATGCTCCTCTTTGATTCCGAGAAACTCCTGATAGAAACGGTTTTTGTTCTTGATCTGCTCATAGTCAACAAGCTGCTCGGTGAGCGAATCTATTTTCTTGTTAAGCTCGTCAACCTGCTTTTGCAGGGTCGATGATGACTTAAAAGAAATCGGAAGCTTCGAGAATTCGGAGGCGGCGTAGGAAGCGAGGCGGGAAACAGGGCCGAAAACAACGCTTGTTACGCTCGTCAGCGGAGAAGAACCGCTTCTTGAAGCAACGGCAAACACCGAGCCTGCCAGCAGAGCGGCAACAATAACCGCAAATATTTTAAATGCCGTGCTTTTGAAAAAGCGGAACATCGTTGAGCATTCTCCTTAATCAGATGTATTTTTTGTTGCCGGTAACATTCAGAGTATCGTTTTCAAGGCAGATGCCCGTGCCGTCAACAACGCAATCAAGCGGATTTGCGGCAACAAGAACGGGAATCTTGGTTTCTGCTGCGATGAGCTTGTCAAGCCCTCTGAGCAGAGCGCCGCCGCCCGTGAGCATAATGCCGTGGTCGATGATGTCGGCGGCAAGCTCGGGGGGAGTTTTCTCAAGAGTTGATTTAACGGAATCAACAATCTGAGCAACGGGGTCAGCCATTGCCTCACGGATTTCTTCGCTGGTAACGTCAACATTCTTCGGCAGACCGTCCATGAGGTTTCTGCCCTTGATGTTGATTGTTCCCTCTCCGTCATAGGGATAAGCCGAGCCGATCTTGATTTTAATATCCTCGGCGGTTCTTTCGCCGATAAGAAGATTATATTTTTTCTTGATGTAGGAAATGATTGCTTCGTCGAAATTGTCGCCCGCAACTCTTGCCGAATTTGCGGTAACAACATCGCCGAGCGAGATAACGGCAACCTCGCTTGTTCCGCCGCCGATGTCAACAACCATGCTGCCGGTTGCTTCGCTGACGGGCAGACCTGCGCCGATTGCTGCCGCCATCGGTTCTTCAATGAGGCTTACATATTTTGCGCCTGCGCTCTTGGCGGCGTCATAAACAGCCTTTCTTTCAACCTCGGTAACGCCCGAGGGAATGCAAATGAGAACTCTGATGCGTGAAAACGGGGTGCGCTTCGTTGTTCTCTTGATGAAAGCGGCAATCATTTCTGCGGTTATTTCAAAATCCGCAATAACGCCGTCTTTGAGGGGACGGACTGCGGTTATCGAGCCGGGAGTTCTGCCTATCATTTCTTTGGCTTCGGTGCCGACGGCAACAACTCTGGGCGGGTTGCTTTTCTGATCAACGGCAACAACCGAGGGTTCACGGATAACAATGCCTTTGCCCTTGACGAAAACAAGGGTATTGGCGGTTCCTAAATCAATACCTATATCTTGTGTAAACAGCATTTCTCATTATCTCCTTAGAAAAACTTAAATAAACTCGATTGTGCTGAGGATTTTTGTGAAATCGTCAATGCTTCCGGAAAGATCTCTGTCTGAGGTAATCGAGCAGGCATATGCGTTGCCGCCCTGCTCAAAATAGATGAAGCCTGCATAGCTTGCAACGCCTGAGCCGTTGTCGGGAACGAAAACAGACTGGAACTGTGCCGAGGGAATGGCGTCGCTGATTTTGATTCCTTTTGTTACGCAAACGGCATCGGGATACTGAGCAACCGCAGAATCGATGAGGCCGGTTTTAGCCTGCTCTGCAAGCTTGTCAGCCGTGGTATCGCCGTGGGTTGCGATTCTCAGAAAATCGTTTGTGCCGCTTTTCTTGATAACAAGATCATTAAAGCTGATGCTGTCCTCCCAGCCGTTGGGGATGTTGATGGCGAAGGTGGGGCATTCGATTCTGTTGCCGACAACGAGAGCATATTCAAGAGCAACACGGTTTGTCTGATATTCGCCGTTGTCGCCTTTAACATTTTTGCCGTTTTCATCGGTAACAAGAACAACAAGGTTGCCCGCTTCGTCTCTGACAACTCCGCCGTCCGCTTTAGTAACAGCGGCGTAGCCCTCTCCGCCTGCGGCGGTGTTGATATATTGACCGCCCTTGAGCTTAGCCTTGCAGGAGGTGAAGCAGGTGAGAACAACCAAAAGAGTGATAATAAGCGCAAAATACTTTTTCATGGTTCAAAATCCTTTCATCCGAACGCCGCTCAGCCGTTGAGAGCCTTGAAGGCGTCTTTGTTATTCTTATAAAGAGTTTTGTAAATCTCATAGTTGCGGTCATAAACCGCTTTGTTTTTGGGGTTGGGAACGAAGGTTTTCTTGGCGGGGATAAGCCTCTTTGCGTGAGAGACATCCTCAAGAACTCCGAGACCGACTGCCATGATAACCGCCGCACCGACTGCGCCGACATTCTGCGGGCTGTCAACGGTTTCAACCGTTCTGTCGGTAATATCGGCAAGAATCTGGCAGGTAACATCGGAGAGAGCGCCGCCGCCGACAAAGCGGATGACATTTGAAGTCTTTATCTTTTTGTCCTCGGTTTCAAGGAACCAGCGCATATGGAAGCATACGCCCTCGATAACGGAACGGATAAGCTCCGTTTTGCCGACATCAAGGCTGACATTGAAGAACATTCCTCTTGCGTTAGGATCCTCAAACGGACAGCGGTTGCCGTGAAGCCACGGGGTGAAAATAACTCCGCCGCTGCCTGCGGGGATTTCGTCGATTACCTTTGAAAGATAATCATAAAGGTTGGTGTAAACCGTTTCGGGCGATTCGGCAACATGGGTCTTTTTAAGGAAAATACCGATTTCGTCAAGTGCAAGATGATCCTTGACCCATTCAAGGCATTTGCCCGCCGTTTCAAGCTCCGCAAAATAATTGTAGCGTCCCTTGTCTGCGCCGAGAACTGCGGCAATCATCGAGGATGCGTCAACAACGCTCTTGTCAACAACGGTTGAAACCCAGCCGGAAGTGCCGTTATAAATATGAGTTTCGCCGAGCTCAACGCTGCCTGCGCCAACGCCGATGAGAGATGCGTCTCCGCCGCCGCCGAAAACAGCCGTGCCGACTTCAAGGCCGAGCTCCGCCGCCGCTTCGGGGGTGAGCCCGCCGACCTTGTCGGTGCATTCAACGATTTCGGCAAGGTGGTCGGGATTGACATTGAGGAGCTTGCACATCGTTTTGCTCCAATCCTCGTGACCCTTGCGGATATCATAAAGGAGAGTTGCAAAAGCGGAGTCTCTTGTCATAATGAATCTGCCCGTCATCCGGCAAATTATGTATTCCTTAACATCGAGCCATTTGTAAACTCTCTTGAAGTTTTCGGGTTCATTGTCTCTGACCCAGTTATATTTCCAGACGGGGTCTTTAACGCTCAGAGCCGCCGCACCCGTTATGAGCAGGGAGGGAATGAGCTTCGTAACATTTGCGCCCGCAACCTTCAATCCGTTTGCAATGCCCTCTTTGAGCTGTTTTCTTGCTCTCTGATCCATGTAGCTGAACGCTCTGTGAACGGGTTTGCCGTCTTTGTCAACAAGCACAAGGCCCTGCATCTGGGAGCAGAAAGAAATGCCCTCGATCTGTTTGGGCGAAATGCTGCACTCGGAAAAAACTTTCTTGGTTGTTGAGCATATTGCGCTCCACCATTCCTCGGGCTCCTGCTCTGCGCCGCCGTCGGGCAGGGTGTAGAGATTATAGCCCTCCATTGCCGCACTGATGAGCGTTATTTCTTTGTCAATCTCAAACAGGCAGGTTTTAACTCCGGTTGTTCCTATGTCATAGGAAATAACATATTTTCTGCTCATTTTTTTCCTCCTGAAGCCATGATGCGGAGCATCACTATGATTATAGCCCCTGAGGGCTGCTGATTCAATTAATATACTGTGAAGAAACGGTTACAATTCGGTAAAAATCAAAAGCATTAAATAGTCTCCGACGGCAGTTTACAGCAGTCAACCCAACGCTCGGCGCCCGAAAACTCTGCAATCTCATCGCAGGTAAGCTCAATTGCGCTGTTTGCGCTGCCCGCCGCAGGATAAACCGTTTCAAATCTCCGCAGGGATTCGTCAAGAAAAATCGGAACTCCGGGATTGACCGCAAACGGGCAAACGCCGCCGACGGGATGGCCGACGAGCGAGAGCTCATCCTCTGCGGAGAGCATTTTCGCCTTGATGCCGAAGGTTTCTTTGAATTTGCGGTTATCGACCTTTGCGTCGCCTGCGGCAACAACGAGCAGAGCGCCGTCGGGAGTTTTGAACGAAAGCGTTTTTGCGATTCTTGCGGGAATAACTCCGAGCACGGCGGCGGCAAGCTCAACGGTTGCCGAGGAGGTTGAAAATTCAAGAATTCTGTCTCCGACTCCGAAGCCGTCAAGATATTTTCTGACCGTCTCAACGGACATGATATCATTCCTTTTTGAATTAATCGGATTGACCGCTCAAATCGCAGGGCAGTCAATACTGAAGCAATTTTACACTATTACCCTATTATAAAACTATTATAATGGCTTTTTACTTGAATTACAAGAGAAAAATACAATTTTATTACATTAAATGCAATGTTCGTTTTTGCGAATGAAAACTGTTGACAAATTTCACATGAAGTGTTTTAATTGATAAGAATATTAAAATGAATGGAAGCAATTGATAAAATGAGAAGAGATGGAATTGAAACAAGAAAAAAGATCCTTTCGGTCTGCGTCAGGCTGATTATTGAGCAGGGATACAAAGAAACCTCGGTCAGCCGGATTGTTGAAGAAGCGGGCATATCAAGGGGGAGCTATCAGAATCAGTTCCCGACCAAGGATGCCATACTTATGGAGCTTGTGAAAACCATGTTCGGCGGTCAGTTCGGCATGGCGAGGAGTATTTCCGGCGAAAAATTGCCGCCGGTTTATGCCTATGCGGTTGAAACCGCAATTCAGCTTACGATAACGGAGCTTAACGAAAATATCAGGGAAATTTATCTTGAAGCCTACACTTTGCCCGACATCTGCGAATATATTTATCTGAACACAACTGCGGAGCTGAAGCAGATTTTCGGCCAATATTTCCCCGATTATTCCGAAAGCGACTTTTATGAGCTTGAAATCGGCACGGCGGGGCTTATGCGAAGCTATATGGCAAAAAAATGCAGCATACATTTTCCGTTTAACCGAAAAATCGAGCGCTTTCTGACCGCTTCAATGCGGGTTTTTAAGGTTCCCGAAGAAGAACAGCAGGAGGTTATTGCCTTTGTTTCGGGTCTCGATTTGAAAGCGATTGCAACCGAGGTTCTTCAGAATCTTTTTGAATTGCTCGAAATGAAATATGATTTCAAGCTCTCGCCCGAGACGGAAGCAAATTTAACGATTCAAAAAAGCATTTAGCAAAAATTTACACTAAAATATTTTAAGGAGTGCATGACCATGTATCGCAAATTAACCGCATTGGTTCT
>JAEDKI010000126.1 GCA_016295895.1 Clostridiaceae bacterium
TTCAGGCGAAAATAGACCGTTTTAAACCATATCGGGTTCGACTCCCATCACCTTATCCTTGCCAAAGACAAAATAAGCTTTATTCTCCAGCGGATTTTTTGAGAAAGAGAGGTTTTGCCGCCCGTAACATTGCCGCCGTGCCGTCTCCAAAGAATGAGAGGTTCACGCAGCAGAACCGCTTTGCGGTGTTTTTTGAGAGCGACAAGAGCAATCCACCAATCATGCATGGGCAACCCCTCGGGGAAAGGGAGAGCGTCAAGCATGACCTGCCTGCTGAATGCCATGCAACAGCCGACAAAGGTGTTTTTGATAAGATTTCCGCTGAAAGAAAGATTTGAACCGATAACCGAAAAATAAGACGGATTTGTTATTTTCAGAGCGGCGTCGGTAACGGACGCATCGTGGAGAACAAGGTCTGCCCCGGCAGTTATTTCAGCCGTGACCTTTTCAACCTTGCCCGGAAGCCAGACATCGTCCTGATCCGAAAGAAAGATAATGTCGCCCGAGCAGGCTTTCAGAGCGTTTTCAAAGTTTTTGACAACGCCCTTGCCGCTGCCCTCGATGTATTTAATCCTTTTATCCTGCGATTGACGGTTCAGAACGATTTCACGGGTTTTGCCCTGAGGATAATCGTCCGAAACAATTATTTCGTCGTTTTCGCCGAGCTGAGAGAGGATGGAATCAATCTGTTCGGCAATATATTGCTCGCCTTTATAGGCGGCAAGTGCAACGGATATTTTCATAATTAATAGAGCTTTGCACCGGCGGGAATGTGATTGTCAACCATAAGAAGATGAAGCTTTTCTTCTCCCTCTTCCTCGTGGATTGCGCTCAGAAGCATACCGCAGGAGTCAATTCCCATCATTGCTCTGGGAGGCAGGTTGACAATAGCGATAAGAGTTTTGCCGACAAGCTCTTCAGGCTCATAGAAAGCGTGGATGCCGCTCAGTATCGTGCGGTCTGTTCCGGTGCCGTCATCAAGAGTGAACTGAAGGAGCTTCTTGCTCTTCTTTACCGCTTCGCAAGCCTTGACTTTAACGGCACGGAAATCGGATTTGCTGAAGGTATCAAAATCAACCGTATCTTCAAAGAGAGGTTCGATAACAACCTTTGAAAAATCAATAACCTCGGGCTTTTCTTCTTTGGCGGGAGCTGCTTCCTGCGCTTCTTCGCAGGAGGATGAATTATTGGTTTTCTGAGCAGAATCAAGGGATTTCATCGTGGGGAACAGAAGAACATCCCTGATTGCCGAGGAATCGGTGAGAAGCATGCACATTCTGTCGATTCCGAAGCCGATTCCGCCTGTCGGCGGCATGCCGTATTCAAGAGCCATGAGGAAATCCTCGTCGGTTGTGTTGGCTTCTTCATCGCCCTGAGCGAGCAGAGCTTCCTGAGCCTTGAAGCGTTCTCTCTGGTCGATGGGGTCGTTAAGCTCGGAATAGGCGTTTGCCATCTCCCAGCCGTTCATGAAGAACTCGAAACGCTCAACATAATCGGGATTGCCGGGCTTTTTCTTTGTCAGAGGAGAAATTTCAATCGGATGATCCATAACGAAGGTGGGCTGAATGAGATGCTCCTCAGCAAATTCCTCAAAGAACAGGCTGAGGATATCGCCCTTACCGTGCCTTGCCTCATATTCGATATGGTGCTTGTCCGCAAGCGCTCTTGCGTCCTCAACGGTCTTGACCTCGTTCCAGTCAACGCCCGCATATTTTTTAACGGCGTCAATCATTGTGATGCGCTCAAAGGGCTTGCCGAGATCCATTTCAACGCCGTTATATACTATCTTGGTTGTGCCGAGAACATTCTGAGCAACCGTGCGGTAAAGATTCTCGGTCAGATCCATCATTCCGTTATAGTCGGTGTATGCCTGATAAAGCTCCATGAGGGTGAATTCGGGATTATGTCTTGTATCACAGCCTTCATTTCTGAAAACTCTGCCGATTTCATAGACTCTCTCCATACCGCCGACGATAAGTCTTTTAAGATAAAGCTCAAGAGAAATTCTGAGTTTGAAATCCTCGTTAAGGGCGTTGTGGTGAGTTTCAAAGGGTCTTGCCGAAGCACCGCCTGCGTTGGCAACGAGAATCGGAGTTTCAACCTCAAGGAAGCCCTGAGAGTTGAGATAATTTCTGATTTCTCTGAGAATGAGCGAACGCTTGACGAATGTGTCCTTGACCTCGGGATTCATGATAAGGTCAAGATAGCGTCTGCGGTAGCGGGTGTCGGTGTCGGTCAGACCGTGGAATTTCTCGGGCAGGGGAAGAAGCGACTTTGAAAGCATACGGATTTCCTTTGCGTGAACGGAAATTTCGCCTCTCCTTGTCTTGAAAACAAAGCCCTTGACCTCAACGATATCGCCGATATCCCATTTCTTGAATTCGGCGAACTTTTCTTCTCCGATTTCGTCAATGCGGACATAGACCTGCATTCTGCCCGTGCGGTCACGGACATCGATGAAGTTTGCCTTGCCCATATCACGGCGGCTCATCATTCTGCCGCAGATGCAGACATCCTGATTTTCAAGCTCCTCGAAACGCTCGTTAATCTCGGCGTTATGGATTGACTGGTCGGCGGTTGTGATAATGAAAGGGTCTTTGCCTGCGCTTTGCAGAGCTTCAAGCTTGTCAATTCTGATTTGTCTGAGCTCGTTGACATCCTGAACCTGTTCTTCCTGCTCAGCGGCGGTTATATTCTTTTCTTCAGCCATATTATTTTTCCTTTCGTGAATCATTAAAAGAATCCATTAGTCTCAAAAAGCGACAGGCAGGGCAAAAATGCCCCGAATTCCCATCGCTGAAATATTGAAATTATTTAGAAATTGCAAGAACCTTCATCTTGATAATCTTGCCTGTGGGGGTGTGAACCTCGGCAATATCGCCGACCTTTTTGCCCATGATTGCAGAACCGACGGGAGAAAGATCCGAAATAATTCCGTTGTCGATATCGCTTTTGCCGAGAATTTTATATTCAACCTCTTCCTCAAAATCCATATCGTAAAGCTTAACCTTTGAGCCGATGTGGATTGATTCGGTTGTAAGCTCTTCTTCGTCGAGAATCTTGGCGTTGCGAAGGTCAGCTTCGAGCTTTGCAATCTCGGCTTCCATCTTCGCCTGTTCGTTCATCGCCTCATCGTATTCGGCGTTTTCGGAAAGGTCGCCGTGAGAACGGGCTTCTTTGATTTTTTCGGCAATGTCGTCTCTTCCCTCGGTTTTGAGCTTGTTAAGCTCTGCGCTGAGTTTGTTATAATCTTCACGGGTAAAGACAGTTTGTTTTTCCATTTTAGTCGAATCTCCTTTTATCAAATTAACCTGATTGGATTTTTTGCTTTGCTATTATCTGCTATATTATATATAATATAAAATAATATGTCAAGTATTTATTTCCTTAAGGCTCTTTCAAGATACGCTCCGCAGCAATAGCATTCAAGGCATTTGTCGGGCGAAAGATGAGCGCACTCCCGACAGCTTGTTTCGATTTCGGAAAAAGATGAATTTCTGTATTCGGAGCTTCCGCAAAGCTCGGTGACCGCCGAGCAGAAATCAACGGCTTCAATATCGGGCGGAATTATCTCCCTGTAGCGTTCCGAAAGTTCCATTCCGCTGCCGCAAAAGCGCAGAGCGCCGAAGCTTCCGTGCTTCGCCGAAAAAACCGCCGCACTGCTCATTGCCGAGGTGGCACAGCCGTCACAGCAGATGACAACATCGGGCTTACGGAGCGGCTCGTAAGATGAGCGGATAATCAAAGACGCCCCGAATCTGTCAAAGGCTTCCGCACAGGCGGAGGAATACCTTTCGGGATTTGCGGTGATAACTCTGACAACGGAGCTGTAAGGCAGAAGCGAGCATATTTTTGAGCTGACGGCGGCTGTTCTGTCGGTCACGGTGACGGAAAATCGGTCGGGCGGAACGGTCATGGCTTTTATTGTTTCCAAAGCGGTGTTAAAAATGAAATGAGCTGCCGAAAAGGACGGCAGAAATCGCTTCAGTATGCCGCTGTCGGGCAGGCAAAGACAGCGGGGCGCAACGATACGGGAGGCGTATCTTCCGCATTTTTTGCAGACCGAGTCCCAATTGATTCCGCCTTTATCGTTCAGGACATCAAGAGTGTAAAAGGGGAGCCCGTTAAGAGTCGGGTAAGCGGCGGGGGCGGAACGCTCAAGCAGTTTTTTCTGACGGTTCCTTGCCAAACGTTTTTTCTCGGGCTCAACATATCTTAAAACAACAAACACATTATCGCACCTTTTCGGTAAAATTACGCTGTTCTAAAAGCTATGCGAAATTTGGTGCGATAATGTGTTTTATTTTGAATATTGAATTATTTTATTCGTCGATAAAGACAAGCTCAAGCTCGTTCTCGGTAAGCTCACGGCATTCTCCCTCGACGAGCG
The DNA here is from genome assembly GCA_016295895.1 of Clostridiaceae bacterium. Lineage (GTDB taxonomy): Bacteria > Bacillota > Clostridia > Oscillospirales > Acutalibacteraceae > CAG-177. Next base: position 4,391 of record JAEDKI010000126.1, read on the forward strand.
ACGGGTCAAGCTTCAATGAACCGATCTGAACTCTTCTGAGACTTTCAACCTTGTTGCCGAGAGCAAGAAACATCCTTTTGACCTGATGATATTTGCCCTCACGAATTCTGATTTCTGCTGCAGGAAGCCCGTCAACTGTAAAGCTCTTAACCTTTGCAGGCAGACATTCCGTGCCGTCTCCGAGAGTGATTCCGCTTTCTAATTTTTCGATATCATTTTCGTCAATCGGGAAAGATAAAACGGCTTCATAGGTCTTGAAAACATGGTGGGCAGGGCTCATTATTCTGTGAGCAAAAGCACCGTCATCCGTTATAATTAAAAGACCCGTTGTGTCTCGGTCAAGTCTGCCGGCGGGGAAGATGCTCTTTCTGCGAAGCTCGTCGGGAATGATGTCAACAACCGTCTTTTTCGCAGGGTCACGGGTTGCGCTGACAACCCCTTTCGGCTTGTTGAGCATGATGTAAATATGCTCTTTTGCTGTAAAGTTATATCCCTTTACGGTAATGTCGTCAACCTCGGGGTCAACAAGCTCCTCCGCACGCAATACGGTTCTTGAATTGACCGTTACGGCGGCGTCTTTTATCAGCTTTCGTGCATCCTTTCGGGAAACATTGCAGTTAAGCGCTATTAATTTGTCAAGGCGTTTAAGACCCATGGCGACCCCCGTGTTCTAAAAAAGGACCGGCAAATTGCCGATCCTTTTTGTTTCATTTTATCAGCAGTAATTATGCAAGCTCTGCAAAATACTTGATGGTTCTGACCATCTGGCTGGTGTAGGAGTTCTCGTTGTCATACCATGAAACAACCTGAACCTCATAGAGATCGTCAGCGATCTTTGCAACCATTGTCTGAGTTGCATCGAAGAGTGAGCCGTATCTCATGCCGATAACGTCTGAAGAAACGATCTGATCCTCGTTGTAGCCGAATGACTCTGAAGCAGCAGCCTTCATAGCGGCATTGATGCCTTCCTTGGTGATGTCAGCGCCCTTAACAACTGCGGTAAGGATTGTGGTTGAGCCTGTGGGAACGGGAACTCTCTGAGCAGAGCCGATAAGCTTGCCGTTGAGCTCGGGGATAACAAGGCCGATAGCCTTTGCAGCGCCTGTTGAGTTGGGAACGATGTTGGCAGCGCCTGCACGTGCTCTTCTGAGGTCACCCTTTCTGTGAGGACCGTCAAGAATCATCTGATCGCCTGTGTAAGCATGGATTGTGCTCATGATACCGCTCTGGATGGGAGCGTAATCGTTGAGAGCCTTAGCCATGGGAGCAAGGCAGTTGGTTGTGCATGAAGCGGCAGAAATGATCTGATCTTCAGCGGTAAGTGTATCTTCGTTAACTGAGAAAACGATTGTCTTGAGGTCGTTGCCTGCGGGAGCGGAAATAACAACCTTCTTTGCGCCTGCCTCGATGTGAGCCATGCTCTTCTCCTTTGAGCAGTAGAAGCCTGTGCACTCAAGAACAACGTCAACGCCGATT
>JAEDKI010000127.1 GCA_016295895.1 Clostridiaceae bacterium
ACACCGCAACCGACGCCAAAATCCGTGAGGGCTTTAAAAACAATCACGGCGATATTACCATGATTATTGTTGCTCAGAGAATAAGCTCGGTTCAGAATGCCGACAGAATTATTGTTCTTGACGATGGCGAAATCAACGCTGTCGGCACTCACGAGGAACTGCTCGGAACCAACGAAATTTACACCGAGGTCTACAATTCACAGCAGGAAGGAAGTGTTGCATAATGCCGGGACCCAAAAGGCCGGGCGGTCCGGGAGGACACGGAGGTCCGGGAGGACCCAAAGCTCCCGCAAAGCCCAAAAATACAAAGCAAACCTTTAAACGGCTTTTCGGCTATCTTAAAGCCTCAAAAGGTCTTCTGTTTGTTGTTTTCATCTTTGTTGCAGTCAGCTCCCTTGCAGGCATTGTCGGCACATATTTCCTCAAAGGAATAACCGATGATTACCTTATTCCTCTCATCGGCTCAGAGCTGACCTTTGAGGTTCTTGCTCCGCTTGCAAAAGTCCTGATTTTTCTTGCCTGCATTTATATTTGCGGAGCTTTGTCATCATACGCTTATTCAAGAATAATGCTTCAGATTTCTCAAAAAACAATGAACACCATTCGGCGGGATCTGTTCAACCATTTGCAGGATTTACCGATTAAGTTCTTCGACACTCACACTCACGGCGAGCTGATGAGCCGATTCACAAACGATGTTGACACTCTCAGAGAATGTATCAGCCAAAGCTTTATTCAGCTCATTTCCTCCGCCGTTACGGTTATCGGCACATTCTCAATGATGATTTACCTCAGCCCGATTCTTACCCTGCTTGTTATTCTTGTGCTTGTCTTTGCGTTTATGGTTATTAAGTTTCTCGGCAAACGAAGCGCAAAATATTTCCGTGAACAGCAGAAATGCATCGGCGAGGTCAACGGCTATGTTGAGGAATATATCGAGGGTCAGAAGGTCGTTAAGGTTTTCTGCCATGAGAGCAAAACCAAAAGCGACTTTGATGCTCTGAATCAGAGGCTTCGCCACGCCGCAACCAACGCCAACACCTATGCAAGCATTCTGATGCCGATAATGGGCAATCTCTCTTACATTAACTACGCCGCAGTTGCAACCGTCGGCTCTCTGCTGATTCTTGCCGTTCCGCAGGCATCTTTCTTCGCCATAACGGTCGGCTCACTTTTCTCGTTCCTCACTTATACAAGGCAGTTTTTCCAGCCCTTAACTCAGATTTCACAGCAGTTCAACAACATTCTTCTTGCTCTTGCGGGCGCAGAGCGTATTTTTGAAATAATCGACACTCCCGTTGAGGCTGACGACGGCTATGTTACCCTTGTCAACGCCAAAAAGAATGCAGACGGCAGTATTTCAGAATGTGAAGAAAGAACGGGAATGTGGGCATGGAAGCATCCCCACCATGACGGAACGCTCACCTACACCGAATGGAAAGGCGATGTCCGCTTCCATAATGTAACCTTCAGCTATGACGGCAAAAAGGATGTTCTGAAAGATGTTTCGCTTTACGCAATGCCGGGGCAGAAAATTGCATTTGTCGGCTCAACGGGCGCAGGCAAAACCACGATAACCAACCTTATCAACCGTTTCTATGATGTTGACAACGGCAAGATAACCTATGACGGCATCAACATCAAGAAAATCAAGAAGTCCGAGCTTCGCCGCTCCATGGCTATGGTTCTGCAGGATACTCACCTGTTCACGGGAACGGTTCGTGACAACATCGCTTACGGCAGGCTTGACGCAACGGATGAAGAAATCGTTGCCGCCGCAAAGCTTGCAAATGCGGATTCGTTCATCACAAGGCTTCCCGACGGCTACAACACGATGATAACCGGCGACGGAGCAAATCTCTCTCAGGGTCAGCGCCAGCTTCTTTCAATCGCAAGAGCGGCGGTTGCCGACCCGCCCGTTCTCATTCTTGACGAAGCAACAAGCTCCATCGATACAAGAACAGAACGGCTCATTGAAAAGGGCATGGATAAACTCATGGAGGGCAGAACGGTATTTGTTATTGCCCACCGTCTTTCAACGGTTCGCAACTCGGACGCAATCATGGTTCTTGAGAACGGCGAAATCATAGAAAGAGGAAGCCATGACGACCTTATTGCCAAGCAAGGCAAATACTATCAGCTCTATACAGGTCAGTTCGAGCTTGAATAAAGGAATAAGCCTCAGACGGCGAATCGCTGTCTGAGGCTTTGACTTATTCTTTATTATTTGCTGAAAATATGCTCTCCTGCTCCGACCTCGGTTTTTTCTCCTCCGAGAATTACCGTTGCGGTGCATCCTTCGGGAACGGTAAATACATATGTTGTCATTCCGTTTTCGGTTTTCCATTCGGATTTGACCGTGCCGTTCCTTGTTTCAATCGAGGCTTTGACATAGCTGAGTCTGCCGTCGGTAAGCGGTTCAAAGATAATATGCCTGAACGCAGGCTCACTCTCGTCGGTATTGATTCCCGCCGCCTTGCCGTAAAGCCAATCGGCAACGCTTCCGTAAGCGTAATGATTGAACGAATTCATGCTTGTGCTCCACATTGTTCCGTCCTCACGCATGCCGTCCCAATGCTCCCAGACGGTTGTTGCACCCATCTTGACGGAAAACAGCCATGACGGATATTCTTCCCTGAGAAGCAGATCGTAGGCGGTCTTGACATAGCCGTTTTCGCTCAGAGCATGGAGCAGATAAGGCGTTCCGACGAAGCCCGTTTTCAGATGTCCGCATTCCGTAACAAGCTCGTTGAGCTGTTTTGCCGTTTCGGGAATATCATCGCTGATTCCGAAATATACGGCAAGCACGCAAGCGGTCTGAGTTGCGTATTCGGGAATGATTCTGCCGTTTTTCATAAATTTATTTCTGAAAGCGGAAATTGAATATTCCCTTCGGCGCAGATAATCCGAATTGTCCTCGCCGCAGATTTCCATCGCCTTTGAAAGAAGCCCTGTTGAATAGATATAATATGCGGTTGCTATCAGGGTTTTATCCGTGCCGAGCGAGCAGTCCTTGTCGCTGCTTGCGTCAAGATTCAGCCAATCGCCGAAGTGACCCGACTCCGACCAAAGCCCGTTTCGGCTGTAAATTTCAATGAAAGCAATGTATTTTTTCATCGATTCAAGCGAATCCTCAAGGAATTTTTTGTTGCCGTAGGTCAGATACATCTGCCACGGGCAAACAGTCGCAGCGTCGCCCCATGCGGCGGACGAGGTGTTGTCCCACCTGTTATTTGAAGGAATAACCGCAGGAACGGAGCCCCACGGGTTCTGATCCGCTCTCAGATCGGCAAGCCATTTTGTGAAAAATCTTTCAACATCAAAATTATAAGACGCCGTTTTTGCAAAAACCTGTGCGTCGCCCGTCCAGCCGAGGCGTTCGTCCCTCTGAGGACAATCCGTCGGGATATCAAGGAAGTTATCCTTCTGACTCCATATGATATTTGAAAACAGCTTGTTGATTCTCTCATCAGAGCATTCAAAATAACCCGTGCGTTTTATATCGGAATGAACGACAATTGCAGTAAAATTCTCTTTCTTTATCTCGTCGCTGAAGCCTTCAAGCTTTATGTATCTGAAGCCGAAGAAGGTGTAATCGGGCTTAACGCAATGCTCCTTTCCGTCGCAGAGAAAAACAGCCTGCGCCTTTGCGGAGCGATAGTTTGCATTGTAGAAATTTCCGTCGCCGTCAAGCGTTTCGCCGTGGCTGATAACCGCACGCTCGCCCTTTTGACCTTTTATTCCGAACTCGACATATCCCGTTATATTCTGACCGAAATCAATGACGGTCTCGCCCTTGGGAGTTATAATAATTTCCTTTGCGGCGAGGCGCTCATGCTCAATGACCTTTTCGCCGAGCCTGTCTTTAAGCGCCGATTTGCCGCAGGGGAACACCTCTGCTCTGCCCGGCTCAAGGTCAACATATGAAGGGTCATAAACATATCCGTTATATATATCGGAATAGACGGTTTTTCCGTTTTCGCATTTCCAATTACCGCCCGAGGTAATGATACGGGTTTCGCCGTCGGCAAATTTTATCGTCAGGGCACAGATTGCGGCGGTCTCCTTATAGCCGAGAAAGCTTTCCTCAAGCCTGTTGAAAAATCCGTGTGCTTTCCAGCCCGGGGCAACGGATACCGTGATTATATTCTTCTTTTCAAGCATTTCCGCAACATCGTAGGTTTCAACCTGCAGACAATGACTGTATGAAGTATAGCCGGGCGCAAGGATATAATCGCCGACTCTCTTGCCGTTGATTTCCGCCTTATATACGCCGAGCGCAGTCACTTCAAGCTCAGCATTTTCAATCGGTTTTTCCGCATCAAACTCCGCCGAGAATCGGATTTCACGGTCAAGGGCAATTTTCGGGCTTTTTATCCATTGTGCATTTAAAATATTTTTCAAGGCAAATCCCCTTTTCGTAACGCCGCCGTCAAAATCGGCGTTTTCTTGTTATCATAATATATTATTTTCCTCAAAAAAGCAATAATCAAAAATTAATAAATATGCTCTTGATTGTGCGCTGAATTACTGATAGAATAAAATTAACAATAAAAAATTTTTCCTGCTTGGAAAGGAATGGTAATAAAAAATGAAAAAAGCCGTCAGCATCCTTCTGCTTATTGCCCTGCTGTTTTCTTTTGCCGCTTGCGGCAAAAAGGTGAACGGCGAAAACCTGACAACAACCGAAACCACGGTTCCTCCACCCGTTATTGAGAAGCAGAGCCATTCAAAAGAATTCAAAAATGATGAGGGCAAGACCGTTTTCACCGTTGATGTTGAAGTTCCTCAGATAACGGGCAACTGCGACGAATCGGTTATGAAATATATAAACACACTGTCTCTTGAAATGTTTGACGATGCCTGCGATTTTGCCGAAAGCAACCTTGAAAACGCAGAAAAGTTCATGGCTTCATCAGGCTCGGATTCTCCCTGGTCAAAGAAAATTACGGTTGAAACCACCTATGCCGACAGCCGCTTCGTCTGCTTTTTGATGAAAGAGTATTTTTCAATCGGCGGGGATGCAGGCGAACCCGTCTGGAGCAGCAGATGCTTTGACATAAAGCGTGAGCAGGTCTGCACCCTTTTTGATTTTATGGTTGATACCGACAACCCCGCATCGGGCTATGAAATTCTTCTGAATGATATTCTGATTCCCGCCGTCAGAAAAGATTTTGAAGATACCGCAACGGCGATTGACGAAACGGCGTATGAACGATTTGACCAGATTTTCAGCTCCGAAAGCTTTTATCTGACCGAAAAAGGCTTTGTAATCTTCACCCCCAAGAACCGCCTGAACCCCTCGCTCAGCGGAACTTATTCGCATGAGTTTTCTTGGAGAGAAGTCGATTTCTGCATTTCAATGCCGGAGGAATAATTCCGGACAGAAAGGTTGGATTTTTGAGATTTGAGCGGAAAATTGGGATTTGTGCGTTTAAAGATAAAATCATTTAACCGTCTGCTTACCAATCCTCCGTCACGGCTTACGCCGTGCCACCTCCTTTGCCAAAGGAGGCTAACGAAGCAACAGCCCATTGCGTGGGCTCCTTAGAAAAGGAGCTGCCCGTAGGGCTGAGGATTGATAAGGTTTTGAATCACTGAGGGTTTCGGACAGCCGCAAGGGCTGTCCCTACAGCTTTTCTGATAATTTCTGCGGTTTTATTGAAAAAACTGCAGTTAACTGAATGTACTCCCTCCTGAGAAAGTAAAAAGCTCGTCAAATTCCAATTTGTTTGCCGCTTTCCATGCTAAACGGCGGGAACGGGCA
>JAEDKI010000006.1 GCA_016295895.1 Clostridiaceae bacterium
TGTCACAACCGTTGTTGCCTGCTCGGACTATCAGAACCCGAGCGGTAACGATGCGAGTGCGGCATTCGTTCAAAGCGTTGTCAGCCAGATGCAGACTTCGGTCGGTTTTACAACGGCGGACGGCTTCCTGTGCTGCGGCGACTACAGCTATGGTTATAACCAAGCGGCAGCAGGCATTGCGTCGCTCAAATCTGCCATATCCGGCTTGAGTGTAAGCGATGAAAATGCCAAATTTGTTCAGGGCAACCATGATGAAGCGGGTGCGGCGGGAATGGCGACCAGCGGAAATAATGACCCTGCAAGCGGCAACTACGGTGTTTTCGTTATCAACGAAGACGATTATATGTGGAGAAACAGTGACGAAGCAACAATCAAGCAGACTGCTGAGAACCTGAGAGTTTATCTCAACAACAAGCTTGCCGTCGGCTTCACAGCCCCGATTTTCGTTGTTTCGCATCTTCCGCTTCATTATTCAATGAGAACATACAACGACGGTGACGGTAAATTTGCCAATTATCTTTTCGATGTGCTCAATGATGCGGGCAATAACGGACTTAACATAGTTTTCCTTTACGGTCACGACCACTCAAACGGTTGGGACGATTATCTCGGCGGTTCTGCCGTTTATCTCACCGGGGGCGACAGCATCAATATTGCTCAGGGCAGTACGACCTCATATCAGGCGGAAACCCTCGCTTTCACCTATATGAACGCCGGCTTTACCGGATATTATGAAAACCACAACGGCGCAGACGATACTCTGACAATGACGGTATTTCAGTTTGACGATACAACGCTGACGGTTAACCGTGTTGATGAGAGCGGCATTCATAATCTGAAATCCGCAGGCGTTACGAATTCACATAAAAATGAAGCGACAAACGGCAGATATTCTGCCGACACCTCGGTTAAAACAAGCCCTCAGAGCGTTTCGCTTGATTCAACCGTTACAAAAACCCACGAAATAGCAAATGTTATCCCCGAAAGCACGGGAAGCGGCAGCAGCGGATCGGGCGGCAGCAGTGGCGGTTCAGGCGGCAGTACGGGAATAACATATTCCCGCATAACCTCAACCTCAGAATTGGTGAGCGGCAAAAACTATCTGCTTATATATAACGGAAGCGAATTTATGGATCCCGTAGATTCGGGGTATACGGAAAGAGTCGGTTTTGATGTTGTCAGCACAGGCGGACTTACTCTTGCCGATACCATTACCGGAGATTATTCATCGCATGAATGGACATTTACGGCTTCGGGCTCCAACTGGTTAATCGGCAAAGACGGCTCATTTGCCAACCTCTCCAGAAACGCAAGCTCATCAAGCAGTTATGATGCAACGCTCGGCTCGAGCGGAAGCGCTTTCACAATCGGCGGCTCCGCAAACGCATTCACCTTTTCTTCAAGCGTAAGCGGCAGAACGGTTTATCTGAACAGAAACGGAAGCAGAGAGCTTATTAACGGTTATACATCTAATCCTGCTTCATTCTATATTTACGGATTAAATGAAACCGCTTCGTCAGGAACAACAAGATATGAAAGAGTAACCGTATCTTCACTTTCAGGCCTTGAAGACGGCGAAACATATATAATTGTATCTAACAGAGATTCGGATTACGCTTGCTCCACCGAGTTTGACTCATCAAACAACAGCAGACTTGCGGGCGTTGCCGTTACGGTCAGCGGAAATACTATTGAAGGCTCCGATGAAGTTACGGCGTGCGAATGGATTTATGACGCCGCGTCATCTTCTTTCAAGGCAGCAAACGGCACAAACGCCAATAAATATCTCAACCTTCCCACAAGTTCTTCATCAGCAGTTACATTTTCAACAACGGGAGTAGCTTATACATACAGCAACAATCAGCTTCTTCTTAGCGGTTCAACATACGGCTTGAACCTCAGATCAGCCCACAACTTCAGCTCTTATAACGGCGGATCAACCGTTTATTTCTACAAAAAAGTTGTTCCGGGTTCGAGCGGTTCGGGCGGCACAGACGAGACAAAGCCAATTCAGACCATTACTCTTGACAGCAACGAGGGAACGGTTTATGTCGGCGCAGGCAGAAATGTTAACACCGGCGCAACGCTTTCCGTAACCTATACCGATGACACAACGGCGGTTATCCCCGTTACAATCGGTATGCTGCTTGACCTGACAGGTAATTTCAACGCCGTTCAATACACGGGCACGGCGGGCGATTATGCGGGACTTGCCGTATATTACCGTGACAATTGGTTCTCCGATTTTACTCTCCATGTAATTGAAAGAGATGAATATCCCGATTATCCCAACCCCGGCTCGGTCAGAGTCGGCAAATCCGCCTCGGCGGGCAACTTCCAGAACAGCGGCGTTGCTCAGATTGAGCTGACCGCAACCGGCGTTCCCATGAATCAGGGCATTGATATCGTTCTGATGCTTGACACATCAAGTTCGATGAATAACACAGTAACTGCCGCCGACGGAAGCAGTTCAACAAGAATTCAGGTTCTTCGTGATTCGGTATCAAACCTTATAACCGCTTTAAATCAGCCGAATGAATCCGGCATGATTCAGGATATTGACATAGCGGTTGCCGATTTTAACGGCTATCAAACCGCAGGGCTTGATCTTCTTAATAATAACGACCATCTTGATGGAACAACCATAAGAGAAAACACGAACAACGCACAGGTTTACACAGGTTCTGCCGATCTCGATGCGGGCGCTTTTGTTTCGGCAAGCTCTCTGTATTCCGCTTCGGATTCAACCGTTCTGAGCGGTTTTGTTAATAGAATTTTAACCGCAAGCGGCACAAACTACGACTATGCGTTTGACGCTGTTTATAAGCTTGTTGAGGCAAAAAAAGCACAGAATGAAGCCAACCAGCAGAGCAGAGATGTATATGTTATCTTCATGTCGGACGGCGCACCGTTCTCCTATAACTATTTCAGTTCAAACTCAACAGCAGATAATTGGAACAACTGGCTTCAGGGAACCTATGCCTCCGAAGATGCAGTTCCCTCAACAACATCTTCCCACAAATATTTCTACAACGGCCCCGGCAACAGCCACAGAATGGCTGACGCAATTAAGGGCAGCCCCGATAATCTTTATACGGTTATCAAAAACGATTCGTCCGTGAGCTACAACGGTCAGCAGTATATGGATCAGGTTCCCGGTCTCGGTGCAAAGATGTATTCAATCGGTTTCTGCCTTGAACAAGACGGTCATATAACCGTTGAATCAATGCAATATGTCATCAATAATCTTGCATCTTCATCGGAATACTCTTTCTTCGCAAACGACGCTACGGAGCTTGACAACGCTTTCAACGCCATCCGTGAGGATATCAAGCAGGCGGCAACTTCGGCATACTTTGTTGACAGAATGGGCTCGGAATATAATCTTCAGCTTGCGTCAACCTATACCAAGAACGGTCAGGAATTTACTCTTGACCCCGCCCCGAAAATTGAGGTTAAAACCTATACGCTTTATACGAGCGCAGACCTTGCAAACGGCGTTATAACCGACCTTAACGATGTCGGCACAAGAAGACCCGATGTTGACCCCGCTCTTATTGAAACCGTCACCTTCAATGCAGACGGCACCGAGGCTTATTCGGATCGGATCGATGCGGGCGCAACCAACATTCTCGTTGACGGAGTTATCAACGCTTCAACCTTCTTCTATAACACAACCTCCTCGGCGGTTATGATTGACCCCGACGGCGACGGCACGGCGAATTATTCGCTTGCTCCCGAGACTTTCTATTGGAAGATAGGTATTATCGCCGAAAAAGAGTTCTCCCTTTCCTATTATGTTTATCTGACGGGAACAATGGAGGGCACGAGAGACCCCGGCGCATATCCCACGAATAAGAGCGCTATCCTTTATTATATAAACTACCTCGGCAACGTGTCTTATAAAGAAACTATTTCGCCTGTTCTCCCCTGGCAGGGCGCAGTTGTTAACTATGAGTTCTATCTTGTTAACCAGAACGGTCAGCCCGTCAACAGAGCGGGAACGGTTATTCCCTTTGAAAACCGCATTATCATCGGCGACAGGCTCAGCTATCTTATCAGGCTGAACACCACCGAATACAACGAAAGCTACACGCTTTATCCCCTTGCGGATGTGCCCGATAATTACACTCTGTTCAACCCCAACGCCTCTGCTCGGGTTGAGATTTCAAGCGGCACAACCGGCACAAATGCGGTAACAATAAACGATGATGCAAGTGCAGTAACGACCTATTATTATGAGAGCGGCTACAGATTCAATCAAAACGGAACCGCTCCGAATGTCAGCGACTATTATAACACTCACTTTGCTTTCGGCGTTTATACCGCAGAGGGTCTTTCGCCCGACACGGTAGTAATCGACTACGGTCTGCCCGTAAAGATTCACCCGATAGTGAATGATAAAATCATTCTGACCGACACGCCCGTAAATGCACTTTCCGCATCTTTCGGCGGAACGCTCAACAGCCGGGCATATGAAGCTTCACAGTTTGATTCGCAGGCCACAAGCATTACTCTTGCTCACGGCACGGCAAGCATCGACCCTGCTGACGGAACGGCAGTAATATATACGCCCACGGATATGCAGATGTCTGCCGAAGAAGTGTTCTATTACGAAGCCGTTGTTGACGGATTCTATTATTACAGCAAGATTACCGTTATCCCCGCCGCAAATATTTTCTATGAAGAAAGCTTCATTGACTTTACCGACGGAAACGGCTATGTCTGGGAAACCGCAGGAAGCGGCAGAACGGCTTATCAGGCTGAGGACAGACCGGGTGCGAACGCAGTTGCGGGCTTTGATGCCGACAATGTTTACGGCTATGACCCCGCATATGACGACAGCTCGGTAACATATTCTCTTGACAGCGCCCGCTTCACAACGCTTGACGCAGGCTCAATCGGCAACGAGCCGACCGCAAGCTTCACCTTCTGCGGCACGGGCTTTGACCTTTTCAGCGTAACAAGCAACAAAACCGGCGCAGTTCTTGTTAAGGTTGAGGGAATTAACGGCACGGACTTCAACAAAACTTATATCGTTAACACGTATTACGGCTATTCCTACGGTCAGCTCTATCTCGACGCATCGGCGTCGGAGCCCACGGCAACCCTCAGCGCAACAAGCGTTGTTGACGGCTCGACGGTAAATAACGCTCCTCTTTATGAGAGCGCTTACAAGGCGGGCACAACCGTTGAAATTGACGAGGACGAAACCGTTGTTGTGGTTAACGGCAATGTATATTCAACAAAACAAAAAGATAACGCCGCCCTTGCATTCGGCTGGCTCACTTCAAACGGAACGGAAACGGGGCTTTATCAGATTCCCGTTGTCAGCGTTCCCGTCGGAAACTCAACTCTCAGCTACGGCACATACAGAGTAACCGTAACTCCCAAGTATGCAAAGGTATTCGACAAAACGGGAGACGACAGCTACAGGATTTATATTGACGGCGTAAGAATCTATGACCCTGCGGGCGAAACCGTCAGCGGAGCTATAGAAAAGGCGTATAATTCCGACCGTGAAAACAACGCAGGGTTCGTTGAAATCAGAGATACCGTTATTTCCGCAAATGATTTCGGTTCAGCCACAATCGACGGCAATTCGGTTGCGGGAACAATGTTTATTGACGGTATTTCGGTTCTCAACAACGGCAGCTACGCCGATTCAATGGAAAAATTCAGCAAATCCGGCCCTAAAAATGAGCTTTATCTCTATGAGAATCAGGCAATAGCCTTTATTCCCACGGTATCTGCCGCTTCATTCCAGGTTGGCATGAAGGTTGTCAAGGAGGGAGCATCGGGCAATGCCGCCGCAACGGTAAGAATTCTCAACACAAGCGGAAATTCAAAGACCGTCACCGTTTCGGGAGCCGCAGAGAAATATTATGATATTTCATCTCTGCTCACATACGACGCAACGACTGATGAATATTCCGCAAACGGCTCAATAGTTATAGTCAACGATTCCGACACCGTAATTTCGCTCACAAACTATAAGTTCACGAGCAAATCGAATTCCGTTGCAAAGACTTCGGACTATGTAACCGTCAACAGCGCAACCTATGCAACGGCGGCAAGAGCAGTCAAGACGGTTATGACAACCGCTGACAGCTCGGGAGTAACTGCAGAGTGGAATACAACCGACCTTAAGTCGGGAGCAACCGCCACGCTGACGGTAAACACTCCTGCCGACATCGTAAAAGTAGAGGTTGACGGAGTTGAGATTACCGACTGCGTTGACAATGAGGACGGCACAAAGACATGGACTCATTCATTCACCGTCACCGAGAACAGCTCGGGAGATTATGAAATTGTTCTGACCGACAGCAAGGGCAGAATAAGCGAAACAATCTCAGCCGGAGAAATAACCGTCAGCCCGGAGGAAGAAAATCCCGCAGTTGCTTTCTTCAAAAAGCTGATTGCAAGAATAATTGAGTTTTTCAAAATAATAATTAAATGGTGGAGGGCTGTATTATGAGCAGAAATTATTCAAAGCCGTTAATCAGCTTTCAAAGCCTCGCCGTTTCAACGGATATAGCGTCGAGCTGTGAAATGACAACGAGGAGTTCGGAATATGTCTGCCCCGTGTTTGTCAAGGAGTGGGGAGATATGACCATTCTGACTGCCGACTGCGACATGGAGCCTGCGGAGGAGATCTGCTACCATGTTCCCATTGAAGATAACAATGTTTTCAGTTCCTGATTTTTGCGGGTAATAAAGCAAAATCGTGCCGGAAGTTTTTATGGGTTAACCCGAGGCTTTCGGCACAACTGTTTTGAGGATAATTATGAAGAAAAAAGTGTTGATTTCAGCCTGCGCCGCCGTTTTGGTTATCGCCTCGGTTATTGCCGTTTTATTCAAAACAGGCGTATTGACTCCAAAGAAAAAAGTATATATTCCCGAAGGCACAACCGTTAATGTCCGAGAGGATTTTACTGCGGAGCTGACCGAGATTGAGGTTTCCGACAGCAATTCAAAGGCAGAAACCAAAGCGGAAATCACAAATTCCTATGAGGCTCAGTCGGATTTTCCGTTCACGGTCGGCAAGCTGTCCGTGAGCAAAATCTTTTCGTATTCGGGCGGATTCGTTGAGGACGGAAGCGACAGAGAGGTTGAAAACATCTGTGCAATAAGGGTCAGGAACAACTCCGGCACGGCGTTTCAGTATGTCAGCCTTTGCTTTAAAACCGATGCGGGCGATATTATATTTGATTTTACCGCTCTGCCCGCAGGCGGTGAGGTTACCGTGCTCGCCAAAAATGCCGAAGCCTACCGACCCGATATCATCGTTTCGGAAGTTAGCGAGGCAAGCAGCATTGAATTTGCGGAAAAGCCTTCGCTTCACGGCGAAATGTTTGAGCTTTCCGTCAGGAACGGAGTTCTGGGAATCCGCAACATTTCGGCCGATAAAGACGCATCAAATGTTTATGTCTATTATAAATCCACCGACTCAAACGGGCTTTTCGGCGGCATAACCTACAGAATAAACCTCGGCGATATCCCCGCAGGCAAGTTCAAACAGGTTTCTCCGCCCCATTTCAGCGAAAGCTCAAGCAAAGTGATGTATATAACCTATGTATAAGAAAACATATTTATTTCCCGGAATGGCTCTCTGCCTTGAAAGCGAAACCGAAATAAAGGATAACATGAATTTCGGCAGGTTTCTGACCGACGAAAAAAACGCCGATATGAGAATAAAGGTTATTTGTTCAGAGCTTCCCGAAAAGGCAGTTAATACCGCTTCGGGCAGAAAATGCTTTTTTGTCAGAGACGGCTCCGAATATCTTTTCACCGCTTATTTTGATTCTTCCGATATGGCATATAAGGACTATGCCTGTCGGGTGAGAAACGAAAACGGAATAACGCTTTTTGTTGATTATCCCGAGGGTCTGTGGGATTCCATGCTCATGGATGCGCTGGATATTCCGGATTTACTGCTTGAGCGGAACGCCGCTTTCGTTCACGCATCGTTTATCATAATCGGAGGCGAAGCGATAATATTTGCCGGCGATAAGCAAGCGGGAAAATCCACTCAGGCGGCGCTCTGGAGCAAGCACAGAAACGCTCTGACCGTAAACGGCGACCGTGTTATTTTAAAATCGGAAAACGGAAAAATAATCGCTTACGGTTCGGCGTTCTGCGGCTCGTCGGACATTGCTCTGAATGAAAGCGCACCCCTGAAGGCTGTTATTTTGCCCGGCAAGGCAAAGGAAAATTCGGTTGAATCGGTTTCAGCCCCTCAGGCATTCAGAGAGCTGCTCGGCAAAATGACATATGATTCGGGCAGAAGCGACTGCGCCGAAAGGGCGGCGGCTCTTGCGGCTGAAACTGTCGGAAAGGTTCCCGTATTAAGACTGCTTGCAACGCCCGATGTCAGAAGCGTTGAAACGCTGGAGGAGGCTTTATGTCGAATCTGAAAATTGAACCGTCGGCGTCCGAGCCGATGATTTCAAAATATATCCACGCCAAATGCGCCAAAGCGGGAATTCCCGCCTCGGCAACCTTTGAGCTGACCTCAGACTGTAATTTTAACTGCAAAATGTGCTATATTCATTCGCCCGACCGTGAGAAATCGGGCGGAGAGCTGAGCGCCGCCGAGTGGATATCCCTCGGCAATCAGGCACGGGAGTTGGGCGTTATTTTTCTTCTCCTGACGGGAGGAGAGCCGCTTCTTAGGAAGGATTTCCCCGAGATTTACACGGCTCTGAAGAAAATGGGCTTTATAATCTCAATCAACACCAACGGTTCTCTGCTCTGCGGAGAAATCGAGGAGCTTTTCAGAAACAATCCGCCGTCAAGGCTCAATGTTTCGCTTTACGGCGCAGATAATGAGACCTACAGCCGCCTTTGCGGTGCGCCTCGGTTTGAAAGGGTTATTGAAAATATCGGGCGAATGCGTGATATCGGAATTGATGTTAAAATCAATTGCAGCATAACGCCCGAAAACTGCGAAGATATTGAGAAAATCTATGAGCTGACCAAAGCTCTCGGGCTTCACATAAAGCTCACGACCTATATGTATCCGCCCGTCAGAAAAGATTCGGGCAGTACGGGCTTTAATCCGTGCAGGCTTTCTGCCCGTCAGGCGGCATATTATCGGGTCAGATATTCATTGTTAAGCCTTGGTGCAGATGAGTTTCTCCGCCGCTCGGACAGCCTGAACGAGCTGTTTGAAGCAGAGG
The DNA here is from genome assembly GCA_016295895.1 of Clostridiaceae bacterium. Lineage (GTDB taxonomy): Bacteria > Bacillota > Clostridia > Oscillospirales > Acutalibacteraceae > CAG-177. The sequence continues at coordinate 9,183 of JAEDKI010000006.1, forward strand.
ATGAATGCGTTGACGAGGGCGACAGGGGCGTTCGGTGCCGTGCAGGCAGGTCGGCTCTTTGGGTTGACAGGCTCGGCAATGTTTATCCCTGCGGAATGCTTGCCGAAAAAAGCTGTAACGCCGTTGAAAAAGGGCTTGCCGAATGCTGGCGGACGGTCAGAGCCGAAACCTCACGCATTAAAACTCCGCTAAAATGCGCCGCCTGCAAATACAGGCAGCTTTGCCCCGCATGTGCGGCATCTTGCAAATGCGAAACGGGGAGCTTTGACGCTCCGCCGGAGTATCTTTGCGAAATGAGCAGATATACGGTTGATTATATTGCCAAAGAAGCTGAAAGAATCAGGAGAGAGCAAAATGACGGTAAATAAAGATTTTGTTGTCCGCACGGTTGCGGGCGAGACAATGCTTATCCCCGTGGGCAAAAATGTTTTGAAATATAACGGGATTTTTACGCTTTCAGAGTCGGGAGCGATGATTTATCGGCTTCTTTGCGAGGACAAAACCGAGGAAGAAATCATAGCCGCTCTTGCCGAAAGCTTCGGCGAGGCTGAGGCGACCCTTAAAAGCGATTACGATGAATTTATAAGTCAGCTTAAAGAAACCGATATCATAAGTGAATAAAAAACAGGGCGTGAACCGATGTGCGGTTCACGCCTTTAAGTTTTATGAATATTCGGTTGTTTTGATGTTCAGCTGATTTTTGCGGGAGCAGTGCGATTCTTTCTGTCCTTTTCCTTGGGTTTCGGAACAATGTTGCCCGCTTTGGTGAGAGCAATTTTGGTCAGAACGGGTCCGAAAATCTCATAGATGAGAACGGAGAACAGAACAATGTTTCTGATAACCGAGCCGACCTCGCCAAGCTCCATAACCGTTACCGACATGCCAAGCGCAACGCCCGCCTGCGGGAGCAGGGTGATTCCGAGATATCGGGTGGTCTTTTCGTCGCATTTCATCAGCTTTGCGCCTGCGTATGCGCCGAGGTATTTGCCCAGAGAGCGGGAAACGATGTAAGCAACGCCGATACCGACTATTGCGATATTGGAAAATACATTCAGCTCAAGCTCTGCGCCGCTGAGCACGAAGAAAAGCGCAAAGAGCGGAACGGTCCATTTATCGGTCTTGTCCATGATTTCGGCAGAGAAATCGCAGACATTGCAGAATACCGTGCCGAGCATCATGCAAACGAGCAGAGCGGAAAATCCGATATGGATTCCGCCGATATCAAACTCAACCATTGAGAGCGCAACGGTCAGGAATACAAAGGTTATCGAAAGGCTCAGGCGCTTGCTGTTGGAGCTGAAAAATCTTTCGCACAGCGAGAAGAGCAGACCCATTGCAAGGCCGAGAAGCAAGGAACAGACAATTTCAAGCACAGGCTCAACTATGATTGCGGTCAGGCTGAATTCGCCCTTTTCAAGAGCCTTTGCGATACCGAATGAAACCGAAAAGATAATCAGACCCACGGCGTCATCGATTGCGACTATGGGCAGAAGCAGATCCGTCAGCTTGCCCTTTGCCTTGTATTGCCGAACGACCATGAGCGTTGCGGCGGGGGCGGTTGCGGCGGCGATTGCGCCGAGGGTTATTGCCATTGAAATCGGCAGTCTGTCGCCGAGAACAAAATGAAGGGCAACAAGGGTTATGTCAACAAGAGCGGTGGCGATAACCGCCTGCCAGATTCCGATAAAGGTTGCCGCTCCGCCGACCTTTTTGAGCTGAGAAAGTCTGAATTCATTGCCTATTGCAAAGGCGATGAAGCCGAGCGCAACATCGCAGATAAGCTCAAACTCCTTGACATTTTCGGCGGAGATGAAGCCGAGACCGTTAATGCCGATTCTGCCGAGGCAGTAAGGGCCGACGAGTATGCCCGCAACGAGATATGCCGTTACCGAGGGCAGACCGAGCGGCTTTGAAACACGGGACATCAAAAGCCCTGCCGCAAGAGCAATTGAAATGCTGAATAATGTTTCCATAATGAAAAATGCCTCTTTGTTTATTGATTATTTGCAAAGCTCGTCCGCAAGAGCGTCAATCTGAGCAAGGTTTTCTTCGCTCAGAGCGGATTTGATATGAACGCCGTTTTCGGCGTAAGCGATATCCTTGCAGCCCTCAAGCATTTTTCTCATAACCTTTTCAGCCATGGCTGCCCATGAGCCGTTTTCGATGAAAGCAACGGTCTTGTTCTTGAAGTTCCTTTCCGTCAGGTCATTGATGAATTCACGCATGAACGGGAAAATTTCGGCGTTATAGGTGGTGGTTGCAAGCACGATTTTGCCGTAACGGAAAGCATCCTCAACTGCCTCTGCCATGTCACAGCGTGCAAGGTCGTTGACGGCAACCTTGGGGCAACCCTTTTCTTTGAGTTTTTCTTCAAGAAGCAGGGCGGCTTTCTTGGTGTTGCCGTAAACCGAGGTGTATGCAATCATAACGCCGTCGGTCTCAACGCCGTAGGTAGTCCATGTATTGTAAAGTCCGAGATAATAGTCAAGGTTTTCGCTGAGCACGGGGCCGTGAAGCGGGCATATTGTTTTGATATCAAGCGTTGAGGCTTTTTTGAGAAGAGCCTGAGCCTGAGCGCCGTATTTTCCGACGATTCCGAAATAATAGCGGCGGGCTTCGCACGCCCAATCCTCCTCAACATCAAGAGCGCCGAACTTGCCGAACGCATCTGCGGAGAAAAGAACCTTGTCGGTGCTGTCATAGGTGACGATGACCTCAGGCCAATGAACCATCGGGGCGGTGAAGAATTTAAGCTCCCTGCCGCCGAGCGAAAGAGTGTCACCCTCTGAAACAACAATCTGTCTGTCGGCATAGTCCGAGCCGTAGAACTGCTTCATCATTGCAAAAGCCTTTGCCGAAGCAACAATGACAGCCTGCGGATAAGCCTTCATAAATGCGCTGATGTTGGCGGAATGGTCGGGCTCCATGTGCTGAACGATAAGATAATCGGGAGCCTTTTCGCCGAGAGCGGCTTTGATTTTGCCGAGCCATTCATCGCCGAAACGGGCGTCAACGCTGTCCATTACCGCCGTCTTTTCGTCGATAATAAGATAGGAGTTGTAAGCCATGCCGTTTTCAACAACATACTGCCCCTCAAACAGGTCAATATCGTGGTCATTGACGCCGATATACTTAATGTTTTCTGCTATATTCATTTAAAACATCCTTCCTTGAACGAAATTTCTCTTTATTATAGCACATCGGTATTGCAATTGGTAGGGGTAGAATTAAAAAATTTAGCGGAATTAAGGGCATTTATTGCCTTTTTTGAGAGCAAAAGCAGGGCAAAAATGTTGGGTATTGCCATAAGGCCGTTAAGAGTGTCCGAAATGCTCCAGACGCTTTCAAGTCTTATCAGACTGCCCGCAAAGGCGGCAATGATATAAAGAATGTTATAAATTTTTCCGCTTTTTTGCCCGAAAAGATATTCCGAGCCGCTTTTGCCGTAATAAGACCATGCAACGAGGGTTGCAAAGGCAAAAAGACAGATGCAGGCGTTCAGAAAATATCCGCCCGCTTTGCCGAATGCGCTTTCAAAGACCGCCGAGCAAAGCTCAACGCCGTTGAGGTTGGAGCCGGGCTGCCACACGCCGCTTGTCAGAATCGCCGCCGCAGTTACCGTGCACATAAACACCGTGTCGATGAACACCTCAAGAATGCCCCACATACCCTGCTCGCCCGAGCATTTGCAGTCGGCTGCGGCGTGGATTATTGCGCTGCTGCCGAGCCCCGCTTCATTCGAGAAAACGCCCCTTGAAACGCCGTATCTTGCCGCCTTTGCCATTCCGAAGCCTGCCGCCGCTCTGAGGGTGAACGCTTCTCTGACAATGCTTTTGAGGCACGGAAGCAGATTTTCATGATTTTTTGCGATTATGATAAAGCACGCAAGAACAAAAGCTCCAGAAAGCACGGGTATAAGCTTTTCCGACAGAGCCGATATCCTTTTCAGACCGCCCATGATTGAAACAGCCGTCAGAACGCAGAGCAGAATTGCTCCCGCAATCGGCGGCACTCCGAAGCCCGAAAGCCCCTGAGCAACCGAATTTGCCTGAGTCATGTTGCCCATGCCGAGCGACGCTCCCGTTAGCAGAAGGGCATAAGCCCCTGCAAGCCCTTTCATGCCGAGACCTCTTTCAATATATTGCATCGGCCCGCCGCACCATTGACCCGAAGCGTTTTTGATTCGGAATTCAATGCCGAGAATGTTTTCACAGCAGCATGTCATCATTCCGAGAATCGCCGAAATGCACATCCAGAAAACAGCCCCCGCACCGCCCGAGCAGATAGCGGTTGCAACGCCTACTATGTTGCCCGTGCCGAGGCAGGCGGCAAGAGCCGAGGTCAGCGCACCGAGCTGAGAAATTGAGCCGTCGGAAGCTTCTTTCGGCGATTTTCGGCTTTTGAAAGCTGAAACAACCGTTGCCCTGAGCCACTTGTGAACTCCGAAAATCTGAAAAAATCCCGACCTTGCGGAAAGATAAAGCCCCGTTCCGAGAAAGACCGCAAGCATCGGCGGCCCCCAGACAAAGGAGCTTATTGCAGAATTGATTTCAAAAAACAAAGCCGTCACCTCATTGAAGAATATGAGGCAACGGCTGAAAATATTTTTTAATTATATTATTTTCCCGTAATAACGGTTTCAATATTATATGCCTTTGCAAAATCAATAACATTCTGACTGCTTTCCTTGGTGTAAATCTTAACATTACGGCAGGCGTCAAATGTTAAAGCGGGAATGTTCTGAACATCACCTCTGAAGGTCGCAACCATCAGGCTGTCGCAATAATAGAAAGCCTTATCGCCGAGGGTTGTGAGGCTTGAAGGCAAATCAACCTGAACAAGATTGTGACATTCCGAAAAAGCAAGCTCGCCGATTTCCGTGAGCAGACGGGATTTGTGAAGAAAAGCCTTTTTGATTGAACTGCCGGTGAAAGCGTTCGGCTCAATCTTAACGAGCGTTTCGGGGAAATTGACAACCTTTATCGTGCTGACTCCCGCAAAGGCTTCGGAGCCGATAATGCTGACGGTGTAATCGTCAATCGAGGAGGGAATGTCGAGAGTGACGATTTCCTCTGCCGAGTTGTATTTGGTTATTTTGGCGGTGTTGTCTTCAAGAACGACATAGGTGTATTCGCCCGAGGTGACGGGTTCCGATTCCTTTTTGCCGCAGGAGCAAAAAACAGTCAGAATTGCAGCAGCCGCAAGAATAATTGCAATTATTTTTTTCATTTCAAAAATCCTTTCTTTAGTTGGAATTATTTAATCACAGACCCGCTTTTTCGCAGTTTTCACGGTGTTCCGCAAAGGTTTCGGCGTAATGATAAACGCCCTCGCCGTCGGTGATGAAAAAGTAATAGTCCGTTTCTTCGGGATAAAGAGCCGCCCTGACAGCTTCAATGCCGCTGTTGGTTATCGGCCCTGCGGGGAGACCCTCGCAATTATAGGTGTTGTAAAGCTCCTTTAACTGCTCATACCGTTCTTCATCAACATAGGGCTTGACATAATCTCTGAGATAGAAGGTTGCGGCGTCACATTGGAGCTTCGGGAACGAATCGCTGTCAAGCCGATTATGCAGAACCGATGAAACCGTTCCCATTTCGGCGGGATTGCCCGCTTCCTCCTGAATGATTGACGCAAGAGTCAGTATTTCATCGAGGGAATAGCCGATTTCCGAGCATCGGGCAAGAATGTCGGAATCAAGCTTTGCCTCGGAATTTTTGAGAAATCTCTTTATGACCGACGACGGATTTTCATTTCTGTAAAAATCATATGTATCGGGAAAAAGATAGCCTTCAAGCAGAAACGCTCTGTTTTCGGGGTTCTCAATCTCAAACGAAAAGCCCTCAAGGCTTTGAGGGTCGTTTGCGGCGGCCATGAAATCGGCGGCGGAGCAAACTCCGTTTTCTTCGAGCAGAGCGGCAATCTGAGAGACCGACGAGCCTTCGGGAAAGGTTACCCGAACAACATTTGAAGTCGTTTCAGTCGTTTCGGAGGGCGTTTTTTCGCCGCCCCGTGAGCATGCCGCAAGGCTTATCAGAACCGATGCCGAAATTATCAGCGCAAGCACGGATTTTATTGATTTTTTAATAATAGCTTTCATGCTGATAATTCTATCACACCGCACGAAAAAAATCAAGTAAACCTTTGATGAACAGAGCTTGCGAATGTGCATTTTTCGGAAGCTGCAGACAAATTTCTTTATTTTGCAAAATTTTCTATTGACATTTGCGGCTGATTGTACTAAAATTATGTTAGCCAATCAGCGATTTAAAGGTTTAAAGCGCTGAAAAATCAAGGAGGAAAAACCATGAAAAAATTTGTTAAAATTTTATCCGTTCTCATGTGCCTTGCACTTGTCTGCACGGCGTTCGCTTCCTGCTCAGGCAAGACCGACGGGGAAACAACCGCAGCCGCTCCCGGCGCAGATTCAGGCAAGGTTTATCAGGTCGGCGTAATCCAGCTTACTCAGCATATCGCTCTTGACGCCGCAACAGAGGGCTTCAAAGCCGCTCTCACCGAAAAGCTCGGCGACAAGGTTAACATCAATGTTCAGAACGCCGCAGGCGAGCCCGCAACATGCGCTACCATGGCTCAGCAGTTTGTTTCAAACGGCGTTGACCTCATCATGGCTAACGCTTCTCCCGCTCTCAGCGCAGCGGCAAGCGCAACGGCTGACATCCCCATCGTTGCAACCTCAATCACAGACTATCCCACCGCTCTTGACATTCCCGCAGCAAATTGGACGGGCAAGACCGGCTTCAATGTTACCGGCACTTCCGACCTTGCTCCCCTTGACCAGCAGGCAGCCATGATTCTTGAGCTGTTCCCCGAGGCAAAGACAGTCGGAATTATCTACTGCTCAGGCGAAGCAAACTCAAAGTATCAGGTTGAAGCCGTAACAAAAGAGCTCACCGCCAAGGGCATTGAAGTTAAGGATTATTCTTTCGCAGATTCAAATGATATCGCCGCAGTAACCACAAAGGCTGTTGCAGAGTGCGATGTTCTCTATGCTCCCACAGATAACAAGGTTGCAGACTTCGGAGAAACCATCAACAACATTGCCGAGCCCGCAGGCATTCCCCTTATCGCAGGCGAAGAGGGCATCTGCAAGAAGTGCGGCGTTGCAACTCTTTCAATCGATTACTATGACATCGGCTACGAAGCAGGTCTCATGGCTTATGATATTCTTGTTAACGGCACTAACCCCGGCGACATGGAAATCGGCTATGCAAAGGATTTCACCAAGGAATACATGAAAGACCGTGCAGCCGCTCTCAATGTTACGATTCCCGAGGATTACAAGGAAATCGTTGTTGAAGCATAATTATTTCAAATTTAACCTCGCTTAATATTGAACAAAAGCGGTAAGTTATTCTTATCGCTTTTGTTCTGCTTTTTCGGATAGGAGAATTATATGTCAGGATTTATCGGCTCTCTGCCGGGAGCCATTGCTCAGGGCATAATCTGGGGCATAATGGCTATCGGCGTTTACATCACTTACAAGGTGCTCGACCTTGCAGATTTAACGGTTGACGGCTCGCTCGCAACGGGCGGAGCTGTTTTTGTCGTTTTGTCAACCTCGGGCGTCAATATGTATCTTGCACTTCTTGTCGCATTTGTTTCGGGCTGTCTTGCAGGGCTTGCAACGGGAATTCTGCACACGGCTTTCGGCATCCCGGCAATTCTTGCAGGCATTCTGACCCAGCTTTCGCTTTATTCCATTAACCTGAGAATCATGGATAAAAACGCAAACATCGGCATCAGCTTCCGCAACTACAACCTGATGATTACTCTGAGCAACATCAACAAGTCTCTGCTTGTCGGCTCGCTGTTTGCCCTTGCAATAATTCTGATTCTTTATTGGTTTTTCGGCACGGAAGCAGGCTCGGCAATAAGAGCGACGGGCTGTAACGCCGCAATGGCAAGAGCCAACGGCATCAACACCGATATGAACAAGATTATCGGCCTTGTTATTTCAAACGGCATTGTTGCCCTCTCGGGCGCATTGCTGACCCAATGGCAGGGCTTTGCCGATATCAACATGGGCAGGGGCGCAATCGTTATCGGCCTTGCGGCAGTTATTATCGGCGAAGTTATTTTCGGCAAGATATTCCGCAATTTTGCCCTCAGACTGCTCTCTGCGGTTATCGGCGGAATCATTTATTATATCGTTATGACCTTTGTTATTCAGCTCGGTCTTGACGCAAACGACCTCAAGCTGTTCTCGGCTGTTGTCGTTGCGATTTTCCTCGGCGTTCCCTATTGGAAGAGCAAAATCCGCCTGGGAAGCAGAAAAGGAAAGGAGGCGGGCGCAAATGCTTGAAATAAAAGGACTTTATAAGACCTTTAACCCCGGAACGGTCAATGAGAAAAAGGCTCTCAACGGAGTTGACCTTGTTCTCAATGACGGCGATTTTGTGACCGTTATCGGCGGTAACGGAGCGGGCAAATCAACCGTTCTGAACATGATAACGGGCGTTTATCCCGTTGACAAGGGCAAAATCATCGTTGACGGCATTGATGTTACGAACCTTTCGGAGCATAAGAGAGCCAAATATTTCGGCAGAGTGTTTCAGGACCCGATGACGGGCACTGCGGCGAACATGGAGATTATTGAAAATCTTGCAATTGCCGCCAAGAGAGGTAAGCACAGAACGCTCAGATTCGGTGTCAGCAAAAAGGATAAGGAGCAGTACCGTGAAATGCTCAAAACGCTTGATCTGGGTCTTGAGGACAGGCTTTCCTCAAAGGTCGGTCTGCTTTCGGGCGGTCAGAGGCAGGCTCTGACACTGCTTATGGCAACGCTCCAGAAGCCGAAGCTTCTGCTTCTTGACGAGCACACGGCGGCTCTTGACCCCAAAACCTCGGCAAAGGTTCTTGCCCTGAGCGATAAAATCATTTCAGAAAACAAGCTCACCGCAATGATGGTTACTCATAATATGCATGACGCCATCGTTCACGGAAACAGGCTGATAATGATGCACGAGGGCAGAATCATCCTCGACATTTCGGGCGAAGAAAAGAAGAATCTGACCGTTGAAGCATTGCTCGGGCAGTTTGAGAAAATCAGCGGCACTCAGTTTGCAAACGACAGAACGCTTCTTTCAAATTAACATCAAAAATCAACAGAGCGCCTCATTCCGAGACGCTCTGTGTTTTTTATCGTCATTTAACTAATGTGACCGTATGGTCGTAGGCGGGGTACCATTTTGACGAGCCGAAGTTTCTCGCCCTGAAAAGCACCTCATCTTCATAGACCTCCATCTGAAAGCCCATTCCGCCCCACGGAATGCCGAAACGGTTAATAATCATATAAGTAGGCAGGTTAACATAGTTAACGCCGTTTATCGTTTCAACGCAGGAGAAGCCGAAAACCGCCTTTGTCAGCGGGCCGTTGATGCCCGTGTGAACATGACCGCTGATGAAGAAAACATTGGTGTATTTTTCAAGGATTTTCTGAACGGCGTCGCTGTATTCGCCCATGCCGCCGCCTTCCCAGATTTTATCCTGACCGTTAACGCCCTCAACGGGAACATGGCTGATAACGAACATCGGCAGACCTCTGCCTGCGGCTTCCGCAAGGGCGGCGTCAAGAAATTCAAGCTGAGCGTCGGATATTTCGGGGTGATCCCAGGTGTCGTCTCCGTCGTCAACGAGGGTTACGAAGCGGTAGCCGTTAATATCAGCCTTGTAATAAGCATTTTCAATTCCGAATGACGGAGTATACTTATTATATAAATCAACAAAGCGCTCTCTTGCGCCCTGCTGGGTGGTGTCCTCAACATGGCCGACATCGTGATTGCCCATGGCAACAACCCAATTTTCGGCGGCTTTGCTTTTTGCAAGAATATCAAAAAAGCTCTCCATTGACTCGGCGTCGCCGTAGTTTGTCAGATCGCCCGAAACAATCAGAGCGTCAATGTCGTCAACCGAGCGTTTAAGGTCGTTAAGTCCGTTGCGCAGAATCCATTCGCCGATAGGCCAGTCATGGTCGATATGAACATCGGAAATTAACGAAGCGTTGAGCAGGCAGTTTTCCTTTTGAACGGCAAGCTCAAGAATATCAAGACTTTTGAGAATTTCGCTGTTTGGGAAAACGGTCATCATAAGCGAAACAAGAAGCGAGATAACGGATTTGATAACAAGCCACACAGAGCCTTCACCCCTTAATAATATTTATAAAAATTATATCACAAAAGCATAAAAATCTCAATACAAATATTTCCGACAAAAAAGGAAAAAATTTTTTTGAAAAAACTATTGACAAACCGATAAAAGCGATATATAATAGTCAAGCATTCAAGAAACGCCGTTGCGTTTCCTTAGTCGGTGTTGATGACGTTGAGGGTCCACCCGTTCCCATCCCGAACACGGTAGTTAAGCTCAACAGTGCCGAAAATACTTGGCTGGAAGCGGCCCGGGAAGATAGGTCGACGCCGACACTTTTAATTTAGCTGCCCAATAGGGCGGCTATTTTTTTTGCCCTTTTTTCGGTTATCCGAATTTTGTTATCTCAACAATAATCCTGCCTTTTTTTGAAACCGACGAGCAGTTATCAACAATAATTCTGCCTTTTCTGCGGAACACGATTTTATCGCCCGATGAGATTTTCTTGTCGGGCTTTTCACATTCGCAGTCGTTGACGAACACAAGTCCGCTTTCAATCGCCGAGCAGGCGTCGCCCCTTGAAACATGAAAAGCGTTTTTGATAACGCTGTCAAGCCGCATTGATGAAACGGTGAAGCTTTCGGGCGTTCCCGAAGCTTTTGCGCCCTGACGGGCACGGCAAGGCTCGGCAATCGTTGCTTTGAGCGTGCCTCTGCCTGCTTTTCCGAGATTTTCCGCAATGAACGGAGCAATTTTTGAGAGAACGGCAATCTGACAGCCGTTTTCGCTGACAATTATATCGCCCGTCATTTCCCGTTTGATTCCCAGCCCCATAAGTGCGCCGAGATAATCTCTGTGGCTCAGAGGCGGAGAAAATCTATCCTTTTCAACTTCAATAACGGCGAGCGGGTCAGCGTCCGGGCAGTCGGCAAAGTAGCCGTACAAAGCGTCTTCGCTTTCGGCTTCAACATATTCGGGAAGCATGAGCGCAACGGTGCGTTCCGCATCGGGGAATGCGCCGTAAAACACCATTCTGACATCGCCGGGCATTTTCACGCCGCAGGCAACGGAACGCTGATGCAGGTCAAGGAAAAAGCTGTTTGTTATCATTGAATTTTCACTGCATTGAACGGCTTTATCCTCAATTTTCGCAATAAGAAGTTTATCTTCGGGAGTCATAAAAAACACCTCATTTTTCATTGCCAAAAAGCTGAAAACATGATAAAATTAAATGTATTACAGAATTTCGGAGGCATATCGAGCCATGAAACACCTTAAAATGTATCATAAAGTATCCCCTGCGGAATATCCGCAGAGCTTCGGCGGTTTTTCGTTCCGCAGATTTGACGGGAGCGGGAGCGATATCTCCGCATGGGATGAAATATGCCGAAACGGAATAATCGGTGAGGACGAGGGCGAAGAAGCCTTTACCCGCCGAATGCTTGAAGCGGAGGGATACCGCCCCGAAAATGTATTTTTCGTTCTGCTTGACGGAAAGCCCGTTGCAACAGCAACGGTTCTCTGCCCCGAAAAAGGGGTCGGAACGGTTCATATGGTCGCCGCTCTGCCCGAGGTTCGGGGAAAAGGAGTCGGCAGATATCTTGCCGAAATATTCAACGCCTGCCTTTATGAATGCGGCTGTGAGCGGGCGTTTCTTCTGACGAATGAGTTTCGTGTTCCCGCAATCAGAAGCTACCTCAGAGCAGGCTTTCTGCCCGTTCTTTATGAGGAAGATATGGAGAGCCGCTGGAGCAGTTGGCTTGGCGAAAACGGCTATTCGGAGGTTGAAGCGGTCGGAGAAAACGGTGAGCTTATAAAAACACTCTGTCCCGATAAGTAGGATTGATAATTTTTGCTTGCAAAGATAAAAACGCCGTGATATACTTATTTTTGTGATCGGCGGTTGCCGCAGAGAGAAAAGGAGATATGTTATATGTATAATCTTTATATTCCGGAGGGCTACAAGTCTCTCCTCAATAAGCGTCAGACTCAGCTTGCAATCAAGAAGGTCAAGGACTTTTTTGAGCGTGACCTTGCAATTCAGCTCAATCTCACGAGAGTTTCCGCCCCTCTTTTTGTCAACGCCGATTCGGGACTTAACGACACGCTCAACGGCGTTGAAAGACCCGTCAGATTTGATATAAAGGGCATTGATTCGGGCGATGTTGAAATTGTTCAGTCCCTTGCAAAGTGGAAAAGGCTTGCCCTCAAGCAGTACGGCTTCGAGGCGGGCGAGGGCCTTTATACCGACATGAACGCCATCAGGCGTGACGAAGATACGGACAATCTCCATTCGGTTTTCGTTGACCAATGGGATTGGGAAAAGCATATCGAAAAGGCTGACAGAACCGAGCAGACCTTAAAGGACGCCGTAAAGGCGATTTACAGAGCTCTCAAGCACACCGAGCATTATATTGCCGATGATTACGCCTTTGTTGAGCGTAATTTCCTGCCCGATAAAATAACCTTTATCACAACGCAGGAGCTTGAGGATATGTATCCCGACCTCACTCCCAAGGAGAGAGAAAACCGCATCGCAAGAGAGAAAAAAGCCGTTTTCATCATGAAAATCGGCGGAGCGCTTAAAAGCGGTGAAATCCATGACGGCAGAGCGCCCGACTATGACGATTGGGAGCTTAACGGAGATATCGTTGTTTATTATCCCGTTCTTGACAGAGCCTTTGAGCTTTCGTCAATGGGCATAAGAGTTGACGAGGAATCTCTTAAAAAACAGCTTGAAATCAGAGGTTGCCCCGAGCGCAGCGAACTGCCCTTCCATAAGGCTCTGCTCAATGGCGAACTGCCTTATTCAATCGGCGGCGGCATCGGTCAGTCAAGAATCTGCATGTTCTTCCTGCGTAAAGCGCATATCGGCGAGGTTCAGGCGTCCGTCTGGCCCGAAGAAATGATTAAAGAATGCAAAGAAAAAGGCATTGAACTGCTTTAATCTGAATAACAAATCAATTGAGCGGCTTGTATCGGCAGTTTGCGGATACAAGCCGTTTTTATTTGCTTTCGGGCTTGTTATTGAACAGTATATCATAAAAAAACCAATGATTCCACTCAAAAATTCAAATAATTCTCTGCTTTTGTAACCTTTGTAACAGACCGTTAAAAACTGTAATTTTTTTGTAACTATCTGTCTACTAAATGTTAATAATTATATTCTATATATAACTTAGAAATCGAAATAAAAAAATTTTTTTCGGGAAGGTGAAAAAATGGAGGAGAACACCGGCACCCCGTTCATCAGGGTCAGGGATTTATGCAAGGCGTACCGAATGGGAACAGAAACCGTGGTGGCGCTGAGAAAAATAAATCTGACCGTTATGCGGGGAGAAATATGCTGCGTTTTCGGTGCTTCGGGTTCGGGAAAAAGCACGCTGTTGAATATGCTTGCGGGGATGGAGCCGCCAAGCAGGGGAGAGATTTCAATTGACGGCGTCAGAATTACCTCAATGAACGAAAACGAGCTTGCCGCATTCAGGCAGAAAAATGTCGGCTTTGTTTTTCAGGCTTATAATTTGCTGCCCATGCTCACGGCGGTTGAAAATGTTGCAATGCCGCTGACCTTCTGCGGAATCGGAAAGCAGCAGAGAGAAGCCGCCGCACGGTCGGTTCTTAAAGCGGTGGGTCTCGGAGACAGGCTTAATCATTATCCCACTCAGATGTCGGGCGGTCAGCAGCAGCGAACGGGCATTGCACGGGCTTTTGTGACAAAACCAAAGCTGATTTTTGCCGATGAGCCGACGGGTAATCTTGATTCAAAAACTACCGTTGACATAATGAACATGATGCTCGGCTTTGCAAGAAAATACAACGAAACCATGATTATCGTTACGCATAACCCCGATCTTGCCGTTTATGCCGACAGAATAATAACCTTGAAGGACGGAGAGATTATCTCCGATGAAAGAAACGAATCAATTTTTGACAGAAAAGAGATAAAACAATGAAAACGAAAAATGCTTTAATCAGATTATTCAGCCTTGCCTTTGCTCTTTTGTTTGCTTTTACTGCGGTTTTGCCTGCTTTTGCGGAAGAGGACGAAGAACCGACCGAGGGCGAAACCGAGACCATGTTATCTTCTCAGAGCGTCGTTACTTCTTACGAGATTAAATATCCCGCAGGAAAAATCGAAAAAGACCGACTTGCCTCAATTGAAGTCAATGTGAAAAATCTTCAGCTGAAAACCGAGGACTGCGGGACTATCGACATCACCCGTACCGTTGACAGCTTCAAGGACGGCAGGGCAAGCGTTAAAGTTACATCGTCCCCCGGTCAGCTTCTCACATTCACGGTCACATTCAT
>JAEDKI010000128.1 GCA_016295895.1 Clostridiaceae bacterium
CAAATCCCGATGCAAAATGGAGAATTATGATGTTCCATCATGATCTTTACAGCGGCAGGATTCCTCACAGAGAGAGCGAAAACGAGATTCTCAGATTACTTTGGGGGCCGATTGCAGACGAATTCAAAATTGACCTTGTTCTTCTCGGCCACAGCCATTATTATACCGTAACAAATGTTATGTATAATAATAAAACCGTTCAGCCTTATTCTCAGACTATGACCGACCCTGCAGGAACGGTATTCATGGTTTCAGGCTCTATCAACCGCCCGAGACAAGATGATGACATCGGTTTAAGCGAAAATGTCGGCTTTGATTATCTGACCGAAGAACCTATATATAATATCATTGATTTTTCCGAGGATTCAATAACCGTTTCTTCTTATACCGAAGGTTCTGCAAACCCGTTTAATTCGTTCAGCATTGTCAAAACAAGCGATAAAGGCGGTCACCCCGATAAGCTTCCTCCGATTTATAACAGCTTTGTCAGAGCTGTCGGAACAGTTTATGCTTTTTTCAATAACATTGGTGTATATCAGAAACTTAAAGACAGCGGATACGATGTTTCATTTTTTGATGCTGTATTTTCCAAAAAATAATCACGGTTTGAGGTGATTAATATGCTTATTATAGCGCATAGGGGTGCAAACCGTTTTGCGCCGCAAAACACTCTGCATGCTTTCAAAAAAGCCGCCGATTTAAATTCCGACGGGGTTGAAACCGATGTTCATTTGACTAAAGACGGTCAACTCGTTCTTTGTCACAATAATACAGTTAATAAAACCTCAAACGGCAAAGGAAAAATATCGGAAATGAGCCTGAAAGAATTAAGAAATTTTGATTTCGGCTCATGGTTCGGCAACAAGTTTAAAGATACGCTTATTCCGACACTTGATGAGTTTCTTCATTTGATGAAGGATACTGCAGTTTCGGTTCTCAACATCGAACTTAAACCTCAGAAAAACGGCAATACGGATTTCGTTGAAAAGGTTATAAAAAAAGCCAAAAGCTTCGGCGTTGAAGATAAGCTTTTTATTTCAAGCTTTGATTCAGGTATTTTGAACAAAGTTAAAGAAATCGATTCGAGCATAAAAACAGGATATCTTTATCCGTCTATGGGTGAAATTGTTAAGAGAAAGTTATTTTCTCCGCTTCCTGTTGCAAAAAAGTGCAAAGCTGATTTTATTCTTCCTCATCACGGATATGTTTCAAAAAATCTTATAAATAAAGCCCATGCTTTGGGAATAAAGGTCGGAGTATGGACTGTCAACAAAATTGAATCCGTTGAAAAGCTTGTTAAAATCGGAGTTGACGGAATAATAACGGATGTTCCCGATATTATAAAAAACAAAGTTGAATCAATATAAAAAATCGGCGTACCGCAGTTATGAAGCGGTACGCCGATTGCTATATTCAGTTTCAAAAAATTACTGAAAGATAATATTTAAAGGCATCAAATGAAGTCATTGAATTATTATTGCAAGGTGATCCGTCAGGAAGAAAAGCCGAGCCGTCAATAATATCAATATTATTATCGGCAGGGTAGGGGTCAATAAAAATACCCTGACAAAATTCACCGAAAATAATTCCCAATATTCTTGCAGGAATAAAACCAATTACTCTTTCAACAGCTTCATCAATAAGCGAGTTATGGAGCGGGTTATATTTCAGAATATTTTCAATACCCGAAACCTCGCTGATAGAGTTGAAAACTAAATCCAAAGCAAATTCAAATGCCGTGCCGTCAAGTAATTTCTCTGTAGCTTTTTTCATTTCGGGGCTGAGTTGCTCATCACCTGCATAATGAAGCCTGTAAAGCTCGGTAAACATCTTGTCAACGGTTATTCCGCAGTCAAGCTCATAGGCAAGCAAACTGTCAACAACTTTCGTCATCAATTCAAGAAAGAAATCATAAACAGCACTATAAGCGGAATCGTTTGATTTGAATAAACCTGCAACAGCATCGGTCACATCGAAAATAGCTCTGTTACGCATCATTCTGGTAACGCCGCCGTTATAGAAATAATCCTTGCAGAACGCCTGATAATCTTCAATTCCGTCAATGCTCTCGGGAAACTCGGTTCTTATTTCACAGTCAGCACCGTTAAATTTAATATGTCTTATCGGTGAGCCGTGAAGAAGAAGCGAACCGGTGCATACTTCATAAATCGTGTTGCCGTTTTTTGAAGTGACGGAAGCAATATCGTTTGCGTGAGAATGGCCTGTAAAAATATATTCTGCTCCGAGATCGGCAAGTTCCGTTGCAAGCTTTTCACCGTCATCAAGGAAATTACCGCCCATAATCATTGACTGCATTGAATATTTTTCGATGAAGTCAAAATGCGCCATAAGAAGAGGAATGTCTCCCGAATCGGTGCACTTTTTAATTTCATCGTTTACCCATTCGAGAAGCTTGCCGTCAAGCGACTTTTTGCCCGTGCAAAGCTCGCCGCTGTATTCGTTAGCGTCAATAGCAATCAAGCGGTAACCGTCTGTAATCTGAGCGGTATATGAAAGTGAACCGTTCGGATCTCTTGAAATAATCTTATCATTATTTCCGTATCCAAAGTCCTTATAAAGCTCAACAAATTCGGTTTTAGTTGTGCCTTTTACTTCAATCGCTACATCGTCAACATAAGTTTCTCCGGCTCTGACAATTGTTTTGTCAGGGTCATCGGCAACATATTTATAAGCGGGCTTGTCAGCTCTTGAAATGTCGTGATTGCCGGGTATTGTATAAACATCAATACCGTTTTCGGTTAACCTTTTAAGCTTTGCAACGAGCATCTCATGGCTGAGGTATTCACTGCTCATGGCATTATCGCCGGGAATAAAGACGATTTTTGAACCGCTCGAAATAATTGAATCGATTGCTTTGTCAACTATTTCATCCGCATACTGCTCAAGCTTCAAGTCGTTATCAACTCTCCTGCGATAATTAAAACCATTCAAATTGCCGATATATTCCTCGGGAAAATAATGTATATCGCTGATAACGCTGATTTTCAGGCTGTTATCCGTCTGAGCAAAAGCGGGAATTAAGCAACTTAATATTATTAGGCACGAGAGAATAAAGCTTAATAATTTTTTAATCATTTTAAATCTGTCCCGATATTAAAGTCCGGTTTTTTCGTTAATGTATTTTCTTGCCATGCAGGCATATTCAAAGGGATTAGCCTTTGCCGGATCCTGCTCGGCTTCAACAACAACCCAACCTTCATAACCTGCTTGATCAAGAATATCAAATACGGGTGTGAAATCAAAGTCTCCGTCACCGGGAACGGTAAATGCACCTGCTCTGACGCAGTCAAGGAAGCTCCAACCTTTTTCCTTGCCTTCGTTAATAACATCCTGTCTGATGCTCTTTAAGTGAACATGCTTAACACGGTTAACATACTTTTTAAGAACGCCGATTGCATCCTCGCCCGAGAACGAAAGATGACCTGTATCATAAAGAAGGTAAACAAGATCGGGATCTGTTATCTCCATGAGCTTGTCAATTTCCGCCTCTGTCTGAACGCCCGTGCCCATATGATGATGAACGGTGAAATACATTCCCTTTTCTTTTGCAAGTCTGCCCATTTCGTTGAAGCCCTTTGCGATAAGAGCCCACTGCTCATCAGTATAAACGGGCTTTTCTCCGAAAATGCTGACGCTCTTGCCCTGAATGGAATTGCCCTGCTCGGATGCACCGATTACCTTTGCTCCAAGTGCATGGAGAAAGTCTCTGTGCTTGATGAAAGCTTCGATTGTAGCTTCATAACCGTCTGAAAGCAGGAGAGATGAAAACCAGGCATTGCAGATACGAAGTCCTCTGACATCGAGCTTATGTTTGAGAGTTTCAACATCCTTGGGATATTTGTTGCCGATTTCGCTGCCCTTGAAGCCGCTGAGAGCCATTTCGCTCACGCACTGTTCAAAGGTGTTTTCTGCGCCGAGATCGGGCAGGTCATCATTTGTCCAAGCGATAGGAGCTATCGCAAGATTTACTTTTTCTTTGTTAAGCATTTCTTTTCCTCCGATGTTAAATTAATATAATCTTGCTTTCGCAATATTTTCCTGCATTTCTTCATACGCTGCCTGAACACGCTCGCTCTTTGAAACTTCGGCAACGCCTACTCTCCACCAAGCGTCATAGCCTTCGCTCATGCTGCCGTGAACAACTTTGATGTCAAACAGACAGGGGACTGACTGCTTTTTGGAATCCTTAAGAGCCTCACGAAGCTCGGCAACATTTGTTACTCTGTATGCCTTGCAGCCGTATCCTTCGGCAATCTTTGCAAAATCAATGGGAACAAGCGGACCGTCGAGCATACCGGAAAGAGGATTCCTTGCCTGGAATCTTGTTCCGAACGTGTCCGTTCCCTGATTGTTCTGAAGATTTTCAATACAACCCCAGCCGACATTGTCAAAGAGCATTACATTAATCTTTGCATGCTCCATAACTGCGGTGTAAAGCTCGCTGTGAAGCATCAGGAAGCTTCCGTCACCGACCATGGTGTAAACCTCTCTGTCAGGCTCTGCAAGCTTAACACCGAGAGCTCCGCAGATTTCATAGCCCATGCAAGAGAAGCCGTATTCCATATGATATGTTTTGGGAACGGACGATCTCCACAGTCTCTGCATACAGCCGGGAAGGCTTCCCGAAGAGCCGATTGCGATTGCGTTCTTGTCAATTGCTTTATTGATTTCGCCGAGAGCTCTCATCTGAGAAAGACCCTCTTTGAGCGAAATGTTGTAGCAGCGGTCAACCTCAGCGTTATATTCCTCCTTGAACTGAGCAAGCTCATCGCCCCAGGACGAATAATATTCTTTCATCGATAGAGCACCCATGATATCAAGCATGGCTGTCTTTGCGTCGGCGATAACAGCAGTTGAATCCATTTTGAATGCGTCAAATGAAGAAACATTTATTGAAAGCATTCTGACATCGGGATTCTGGAAACCCCATTTTGAAGCTGTTGTAAAGTCGGTGAGTCTTGTTCCTACGGCGATAATAAGATCAGCCTGCTTTGCCGCAGCATTAGCGGCAGGGCCGCCCGTAACGCCGATTCCTCCGAGATTAAGCGGAAGATCCCAACGGATATTGCCTTTACCGGCTTGAGTTTCAGCAATGGGAATATTAAACTTTTCGGCAAAGAACTGAGCAGTTTCCCACGCCTCCGAATATGTAACTCCGCCGCCGACAATCATCAGAGGCTTTTGGCTTCTCATTATCTCTTTAACCGCTTCTTCAATCTCACGGTGAGTGGGGGAGCGGCGGTCAATATACCAGACTCTCTTTTTAAGGAAATAATCGGGATAATCAAACGCTTCGCCCTCAACATCCTGAGGCATTGCAAGACAAACTGCACCCGTCTCGGCAGGATCAGTTAAAACTCGCATTGCATTAATGCACGCAGTCATTAACTGTTCGGGTCTTACTATTCTGTCCCAATACTTGCAAACAGCCTTGAAAGCATCGTTGGCAGTTGTTGAATAATTGGTCGGCTGTTCAATCTGCTGAAGAACGGGGTCGGGCTGACGGCAGGCAAACGTATCACCGGGCAGGAGAAGCAGAGGAATTCTGTTTGCTGTTGCAGTACCTGCAGCGGTTACCATGTTAAGTGCGCCCGGACCAATAGACGAAGTGCAGGCGATAATTTTTCTGCGGTTTTTCTGCTTTGCAAATGCTA
>JAEDKI010000007.1 GCA_016295895.1 Clostridiaceae bacterium
TCTATATGGCAGACGGCTCCGAGCTGCCCATTGAAATTCTCTGCGGCAGACCCGGCTACATCAATTTTCTTGACGCTTTCAACAGCTGGCAGCTTGTTAAGGAGCTTAAAGAAGCTCTCGGAATGCCCGCCGCAACCTCGTTCAAGCATGTCAGCCCCACTTCGGCGGCAGTCGGCATCAAAATGAGCGAAAAGCTCAAAAAAGCCTGCTTCGTTGACGACATTGAGGGTCTTGACGATTCTCCGCTTGCAACCGCTTATGCAAGAGCAAGAGGAACCGACAGAATGAGTTCATTCGGCGACTGGATTGCTCTTTCCGATGTTTGCGATGTCACCACCGCAAATCTTATCAAGAGGGAAGTTTCCGACGGTGTTATCGCTCCGGGTTATGAGCCCGAAGCTCTCGAAATTCTCAAAAGCAAGAGAAAAGGTAACTACAATATCGTTAAAATCGACCCGAATTATGTTCCGAATCCGATTGAAACAAAGCAGGTTTACGGCATAACCTTTGAGCAGGGCAGAAATAATTTCAGAATTGATAACGAACTGCTTTCAAAAATCGTTACCGAAAACAAGGAAATGCCCGACAGCGCAAAGCGTGACCTTATAATTTCTCTTATTACTCTTAAATACACTCAGTCAAACTCGGTTTGCTATGCTGTTGACGGGCAGGCAATCGGCGTCGGCGCAGGTCAGCAGTCAAGAATCCATTGCACCCGTCTTGCAGGCAACAAGGCTGATATCTGGCATCTCAGACAGCATGAAAAGGTTCTCAACCTTCCGTTCCTTGACACGGTCGGCAGACCCGACAGAGACAACACGATTGATGTTTATATCTCAGACGAATACGAAGATGTTCTTGCCGACGGCGTATGGCAGACTCTTTTCTCGGAGAAGCCCGAACCGCTCACAAAGGCAGAGCAGAAAGCATATCTTGCAACAATCAAGGGCGTTGCTCTGGGAAGCGACGCATTCTTCCCGTTCGGTGACAACATTGAGAGAGCCTCAAAGAGCGGCGTTACCTACATTGCAGAGCCGGGCGGCTCAATCCGTGACGACAATGTTATCGAAGCCTGCAACAAGCACGGCATGGTTATGTGCTTCACGGGCATGAGACTTTTCCACCACTGATTAACTCTAAAATAATATTGGCTTGCACCGATGACGATGCAAGCCTTTTTTCTCGCCTTATAAAGCTGTTACTGCCTTTCAAAATAATCCATATCGGCTATATAATAGGTTCTGATATAACCGTCGGTTGATACTATAACAAACTCTCCCGTTGACGGATTGAAATATACATAGTCACCGTCTTCCGATTCAGTTTTATGAAGAACATTTTCAGATGATACAACTGCTGCGGCTTTTCTCTGATATTCGTCGGGGGAGGAAGCTCCGACTTCAGCGCCATGCTTCTGATAGTGACTTATCAGCAAATCTACATTTCTGAAAGTCAGCATGGTTTCATCTACGGGTAAATATTCTTCGGCTTCACCGGTAATTGCAGAAGATGTGCCGTATCCGCTGAAAGTGTAAACGGTTGTGCTGACCGAAGAATCGTCATAACCCGAATTATTGTTTATGAGTGCAGGCAACTTTGAAAAACCGAAACCTGCGAGAATCAGAATGGCGACAACGCCGAGAATTACCTTTAGATATTTTGATTTTGAAGTCGGATAACCCGTACTGCGTTCCGGCATTTGCCTTGTGCGGTAGGTTGAGGCGTCAAAACCGTTTTCCTTTTTCTTCTTGTTTGCCGAACGGCATTCCTTGCACCTTTTGGGCAACGCCATGCCCTTTGACAAAAAGAACTCCGCTTCGCCTTCGGTGATTTCAAATTCTTTTCCGCATTGTTTACAGATGTATTTCATCCGATCCCTCTTTTCATTGCTTTTACAGTTAAGCGGACTGCCTCAGGCTTAACGCCCGTGGCAGTCCTGATATATTATTGAATTTGTTATGCTTTAACTCCGAGGCTGATAACATCGATTGCTCCGACGGGGCATTCGGCGTGGCATTTTCCGCAGCCCGTGCATTTTGTGTAGTCAACCTTTGCGCAGAAGCGGTCAATCGTTACCGCCCCCGCTTCGCAGACCTTGACGCACTTCATGCAACCGATACAGCCCGCCTTGCATTCCTTGCGGGTAACCGCACCCTTGTCATGGTTCTTGCAGAGCACCGCCGCCCTTGTTTCTTCAAGCGGCATAAGCTCAATAAGACCCTTGGGGCAGGTTCTGACACATTTTTTGCACGCCTTGCATTCAAACGGATTGATTCTCGCAATTCCGTCGCAAATGCTGATTGCATTAAAATCACAGGCGGCAACACAGTCGCCGAAGCCTAAACAGCCGTAGATGCATTCTTTCGGTCCGCCGAAAATCTGAGTTGCCATTCGGCAGCTTTTAACGCCCTGATATTCGAGCTTTGTGACGGCGTTGATGTTGTGACCCTGGCAGAGAACGACAGCCGCCATGGGCTTGACATCTCCTGCCGCAAGTCCGGTAACCTCGCCGATAGCCTTTGCCGTCTCATTGCCACCGGGGGCGCAGAGAGCCGTGTCCGTTGTGTCGCCTTTTGAAAGAGCGGCGGCGTAACCGTCACAGCCTGAGAAGCCGCATGCGCCGCAGTTTGCTCCGGGCAGACATTCTCTTATCTTCTCGGCCTTTTCGTCAACAGGAACGGCAAAAAGCTTTGAAGCAACCGTCAGACCGACTGCCGCAATGATTCCGATTACGGAAACGATGATGACCGCTATAATAATTGATTCCATTTTTGCCGCCTCCTTAACCGAATATTCCTTCAACAAGCCCCGTGAAGCCCATGAAAGAAACCGAAACGATGGAAGCCGAAATCAAAACGATCGGCAAGCCCTGAAGAAATTTCGGAATGTCGCAATTTTCAAGTCTTGAGCGAACGCCCGAGAAAATTACCATTGCAAGCATGAATCCGAGACCTGCTCCGACGCTGTTAACCATCGACTGAGCGAAGTTATATTCCTTTGTGATGTTGAGGATTACAACACCGAGGACTGCACAGTTTGTTGTTATCAGCGGCAGATAGATGCCGAGCGCATTATAAAGCGGCGGCATGAATTTTTTGAGAATAATCTCAACGAGCTGAACGAGAGCCGCAATAACGAGGATAAAAACGATGGTCTGAAGGTATTCAAGGTCGTTTGCGGCAAGCAGATATTTATTGATGGGATAAGTTACCGCCGTTGCAAGAGCCATAACGAAGATAACCGCCGCCGACATTCCGACCGCCGTGTTAAGCTTCTTTGAAACGCCGAGGAACGGGCAGATTCCGAGGAATTTGCAGAGAACGAAGTTCTCGGTCAGAATTGCCGTGAGAAGAATGGAAAGGAAAATTTTCATGCCTGTTCATCCTCCTTCTTTTCTCCGCACTCCTTGCCCTCGGCAAGAATAGCGCAGTTTTTAGCCATCGGGCAGGCTTTACAGCCGCCCAACTCCGCCTTGGGCTTGCCCTTTCTTTCGGCAATCTTGTTGGCGCACGCCATAAGAACGCCAAAGGTAAAGAAGCCGCCGGGAGCAAGAATGAATATCATCATCGGGCTGATAACGCCGTCCTGCGGGATAAGCGTGAAGCCGTTGAAGCCGCCGAGCGTGTTTTCGCCGAAAAGAACGAGAAGATTCTGTGCGCCCGAAAGGAAGGTGCCTGCGCCGAGAATTTCTCTGACTGAAGCCATGCAGCAAAGAGCGATAGTGAAGCCAACGCCCATACCGAGGCCGTCAACCGCAGAAGCGATAACGGAATTTTTGCCTGCAAACGCTTCGGCTCTGCCGAGGATGATACAGTTAACAACGATAAGAGGCAGGAAAACGCCGAGCGCCGCATCAAGGGCGGGAACGAACGCTTTGACAATCATCTGAACAATCGTAACAAACGAAGCGATGATGACGATATATGCAGGGATACGAACCTTTGAGGGAATAACCTTTCTGAGAAGCGAGATAACGACATTGGAACATACGAGAACAATCAGAGCCGAAATACCCATGCCGATTGCGTTGACAACGCTTGTTGAAACCGCAAGGGTCGGGCAGGTTCCGAGAACAAGCCTTAAAACGGGGTTTTCTGCCAAAAGACCTTTTGTAAACTCCTTGCCGAGTGATTTTTTCTTATCAGCCAATGTTCTCACCTCCTGCTGCTTCAATTGCGGCGTTGACCGCTCTGACAACCGCTCTTGATGTTATGGTTGCGCCCGTGAGAGCGTCAATCGAATTGTCGCCGGGCTTATCCTTTGAAACGGTAATGTCTTTAACCAGACCTATAAACTGATTGCGGAACTTCTCGCCCGTTGCGTTTGCTCCGAGGCCGGCAGTTTCGCCGTGGGAAAGAATGTTGACTCCCGTGACCTTGCCCTCGGTGTCAACGCCCGTCATAACGGAAATCTCTCCACCGTAGCCTTTTTCGGAATTGACTACGACATAGCCGATAACCTCGCCTTCCGAATCGAGAGCGGGAACAATTGTCGTTCCCTCCTCGGGAGTGGTGACGTCTCCGAAGCTTGCCGCATCGGGGAAAACCGTCTGCCTTGATTTCTGCTCGGTTTCCTGAGCGAGCTGTTCAATCTTAGGCTCGGTGACGGAATTGGTCAATCCGAGCAGGAGAGTTGCGGCA
The DNA here is from genome assembly GCA_016295895.1 of Clostridiaceae bacterium. Taxonomy (GTDB): domain Bacteria; phylum Bacillota; class Clostridia; order Oscillospirales; family Acutalibacteraceae; genus CAG-177. Next base: position 4,641 of record JAEDKI010000007.1, read on the forward strand.
AAGCAGATGATGAAAAGAACAACGGTAGGCATTGCATATTCTTTCAGCTTTTTCATTTTGCAGCAGCCTCCTTTGTCTTTTCCTCTTTAACCGTTCCGAACGGCTTCGGCTTTGTGAGAGCTTCAATATGCGGAACAAGAAGATTCATAATAAGGATTGCGAACGAAACGCCCTCGGGCATTGAAGCGAACAGCCTTATCAATGAGGCAAGAATGCCGCAACCGATGCCGAAAACGATTTTGCCCGCAAACGAAATCGGGCTTGTGGAATAATCGGTTGCCATGAATATTGCGCCGAGCAGCAGACCGCCGCCCATGAGCTGATAAGCAACGAATTCAAGATTGCCCTTGCCTGCGATGAGCATGATAACCGCAACCGTTCCGATAAACGAAAGAGGAATTGCGGGGGAAATAACCTTGCGGGCAACGAGATAAATTCCGCCGACGATGAGAGCAAGAGCGCAGGTTTCGCCGAGGCTGCCTGCTCTGACGCCGAGGAACATATCAAGCATTGAGGGAAGCCCCTCTGTTTCGCCCGAAGCAAGTGACGCAAGCGGAGTTGCGGTTGAAACGGCGTCTGTTCTCCATGAAAGCGGAGCTGTCCAATCGCCCATTTTCTTTGCAAACGAAAGCAGAAGAATGATTCTTGCCGTAATGGCAGGGTTTGCGAAGTTCTGACCGATTCCGCCAAAGAACTGTTTTACAACGATTATTGCAATAATACTTCCGACGGCGGCAATCCAGAGCGGAATGCTCACGGGCAGGTTAAACGCAAGCAAAAGCCCCGTAACAACTGCGCTCAGATCGCCGATTGTGTTATTTCTTTTCATAACCTTTCTTGCGATATATTCGGAAAGCACGGCGGTAATTACCGTCGTTGCCGTGACCGCAAGGACTCTCGGCCCGAAAATAACAATCGAAGCCGCAAGAGCGGGCATGAGAGCAATAATTACATCAAGCATAATTTTTGTTGTTGTCGTTGTTGAACGCAGATGCGGCGAAGCGCTGACAACAAGCTTTTTTCCGTTAACCATTATTTATTGCCCTCCTCTCTGAGAATTGCCTTGGCAAGGCGCATATACTGAACGAGCGGTTTACCCGCCGGGCACGCAAAAGCACAGCTTCCGCATTCCATGCAGACGGTAACGCCCGTCTTTTTGAGCGCATCAACATTTCTTTTCTTTGCGGCGTTTGCAATATTGGTCGGCACAAGGCTCATCGGGCAATCCTGAGCGCATCTGCCGCAACGGATGCAGTCGGTTTCTTTTTTAAGAATGGCGTCATCCTTTGCAAAGGCAAGAATGGCGTTGTTCTGCTTGAGAACGGGCAGATCCGTTCCGACAATCGCAAGACCCATCATCGGGCCGCCCGTCAGAATTTTGCAGGGTTCTGCGCTGAAGCCGCCGCAGAAATCAATAATTTCTCCGATATTCGTGCCGACGGGAACTCTGACATTCTTGGGCTGAGCGATTGCCGAGCCGTCAACGGTCAGCGAACGGCTGACGAGGGGCTTGCCCGTTTTGAGATAACGGGCGACGAACGCAACCGAAGCAACATTCATAACAACACAGCCGACATCTGCAGGCAGTTTTCCGGGCGGAACCTTTCTGCCTGTTGCGGACTGAACCATCATCTTTTCGGCGCCCTGAGGATATTTCGATTCAAGAACCATAAGTTTAACCTCATCGTCCTTGTCAAGCTCGTGGTCTGCAATATTTTTCAGAACCTTGAAAGCCTCGGGCTTGTTATCCTCGGCGGCAATAACAACTCTCTTGAAGCCGAGCATTTCCTTTATCGTGTAAACTCCCGAGAGAATATCCCATGAATTCTCAATGCATTCACGGTAGTCAACCGTTATGTAAGGCTCGCACTCAGCGGCGTTGATAACGAGGGTGTCAATATTCTTTTCGGGCGGGAAATTCAGCTTGATATGAGTCGGGAAGCCTGCGCCTCCGAGACCGACAAGACCCGAAGCCCTGACAGCCTTGATAAAATCCTCTTTCGTTTTGACTTTCGGCGGCTCTATGCCCTCCCAAAGTCTCATTTCGCCGTCTGATTCAATGGTAACGGCGGTTGACATAACTCCGTTGGGGAGCTTTACATTTCCGACAGCGGTGACCTTGCCCGAAACCGATGCATGAATCGGTGCGCTGACGAACTTGTCGGTGTCGCCGATAAGCTGGCCTACTCCGACCTCGTCGCCGACCTTGACAAGCGGCTCGCAGGGTGCGCCGATATGCTGCTGCATGGGAATGGTAACCTGTGACGGAACGGGGATTCTTACAACTTCTTTTTCAGCGGTATTTTTGTGGTGATCAACCTTAACACCGCCTCTGACCTTTTTGACAGCTTTCAGAACGCCGTCAAATCCGGCCTTAGCCATAATTAATCATCCTCCTCTTTTCTTGATTTTGGATTCAGAATATGCTTTTTTATCTTCTCAAGAGCAGGCATAACCGCCCTGAGAACAACGCCCGTTACGGCTCCGGTTATAACGCCGAAAACCGCAAGTGCAGGCGCATAATAAACTATTTCAGCCGTGCCGGTTATGAAAATTGCGGCAACAAGCTGGCCGAGATTGTGGCACAGAGCGGAAATAACGGAAATACCGACCGTGCCGAGGATTTTTTTTGCATAACGCATGAGCAGATACATTGCGACAGCCGAAAGCAGACCGCCCGAAATGCTCATTATTCCCGCCGTCAAGCCCCTTGTCACAAAAGCGAAGCAGCCCTTGACAAGAGCTATCGTTCCTGCGGCGGAAAAGCCGAGGCTGCCTGCGGCGAACATCGTTATTATATTTGAAAAACCGGGTTTCGCTCCCGGCGGCAGCAGAGGGATCGGCGGCAACAAGCTTTCAAGAAAGCCGAGAGCCAAAGCCAATGCGCAAAGAATCGCCATGAGCGAGGTTTTATATGCAACATTATTCTTCATAATCAATAAACAACTGCGTCAACCTCCGAGCCTTCAACGGTTATAACCGTTTTTGCAGGCAGGCAGACGGCGGTGTCTCCGCTTTTGCTCAGTTTGCCGGCGGCAACGCAGAGCCTGTCCTCACAGCCGGCATTTTCAAACCAGATCTCCCCGTTTTCGGCGACGATAACCACCTCGGGGTCGGTGTCGGGGTTAATTGTTATTCTGTCGGTGACGGAGGAAAGCTCAACGGTTTCAAGCACCTCTCCGCCGACGGTGATAACCGCAACGGGAGCTCCTCTTTCACGGTGACTCCAAAGCGAAAAAATCAGAGCCGCCGCAAGAGCAACGGCGATAACCGCCGCATCCCATTTTTTGAAAAGTTTAATGTTCATGTCCGCTCCGTCAAATTATATGATCCGTCGGTTATTTCAATAATCCCCGAATCGCCCTCAACATAAATATTTTTATCTTCATCAATAAAAATCGCAGTGCAGCCGTATTCCCTTGCAAGAGCCGAACCCTTTTCAATTCCGAGAACGAAGCAAGCGGTTGAAAGAGCGTCGCTCAGAAGTCCGCTTTTTGAAATTACCGTCACGCTGAGCAGACCGTTATCAACGGGATAACCCGTTTCGGGGTCAAGAATATGATGATATTTTTTGCCGCCCTGCTCAAACTGCTGTTCATAACAGCCCGATGTTGAAACACAGCAATCGGAAACTCCGAGCTTTGCAACATAGCTTCCCGAATTGCCGAACGGGTCTCTGATGCCGACGGTGAATTCTTTCTTGCCGAACAGCAGAACGCTTCCGCCGACGCTGACAACGGCATTTTTTACTCTGCGGCTTTCAAGGCAGGCTTTTATTTCATCAAGAGCAATCCCTTTGCCCGCCGCTCCGAAATCGAGCGTCGCTTCCTTGTCGCTTTTTTCAATTCTGCCGCCTGACAAGATTATTTTTTCATACCCGCTGTGGGAAAGAGCCTGCGAAAGCTTTTCCGAATCGGGAACTGCAGGCGACGAGCCGAAGCTCCACAAATCGCTGACCGAGCCGAGGGTAAAATCGAATGCCCCTCCGCTTTTTTCGCAAACCTCGATAAGCTTTGAAAAATAGCCTGCGGTTTTTTCGTCAAGCTCCCCTGCGCCGTTCAGGTTAATATGGGATATAACGGAATTTTCAGCCGTTCTCGACAGCACGGCGGTATCGAGACTTTCAACGATTTTTTGAGCTTCTTCTGCGCATTTTGCAGAATCCTTGCCCGTGATATCGGCGGTAACATAGGTGTTCATGGCGAAAAAGTCAGCCGAAGCGGTTTTGTTTGCAACGCCGTCATAAATCAAAAAGCCCGCCAGAGCAACAGCCGCAATCAAAGCGGCAAAAACAGCGGTTTTTTTCATCGGCTCACTCCCGTCAAGAAAGATAATCCCTTTGTTCTCTCATTATCCATTTTATCATACACCTTTTACGGTGGTTTTTCAACATATTTTATTTTTTATGTTACGATTTTGTACTTTTTATATTTATTTTTATTATAAAATATGGTAAAATTGCCATATAAAGAATTAAGGATGTGATTATCAGTGTCAGAACAGGTTTATATGCCCGTGAAATGCGTTTGGGGTGATAATGCCGTTGCGGAAAATTCCGCTTTATTTGCCGAATTGGGCAAAAAATGTCTTATTGTGACAGGCAAATCCGGCGCAAAGCTGAGCGGTGCGCTCGGAGACGCCGTTTCGGCTTTGGATTCTCAAGGAATTTCATATACGCTTTTTGACGGAATCAGCGAAAATCCGCTTGTTTCCTCCTGCTTTTCGGCAGGCTGTGCCGCAAGGGAATGCAAGGCGGAATTTATCCTCGGAATCGGCGGCGGTTCGGTTCTTGACGCATGCAAGGCGATTGCAATTTATGCTTCAAATCCCGGCCTTGCACCCATGGATATTTATTTGAGAGAATATTCTTCAAAGCCCCTGCCTGTTGCACTCATCGGCACAACCGCAGGCACGGGCAGCGAGGTCACCTCCGTCGCCGTTCTGACAAACGACGAAACGGGCAGAAAAAAGAGCATTTCGGGGGCAGACTGCTATGCGGCAATCTCGTTCTGCGACCCGAAATACACCTGCTCCCTGCCCCGAAAATCAACCGTATCAACCGCTCTTGATGCTTTTGCTCATGCGGTTGAGGGCTTTTTTACGCCCAAGTGCAACGGGATTGTCCGACTTTATGCGGAAAAATGTATTCCTGAGCTTTACCGCTGTCTGAAATCACTTTCGGAATCGGATTCCGTTGACCCCGAGCTCAGAAAACCGCTCTATTATTCGTCAATCTATGCAGGGCTTGTCATCAACACCTGCGGAACTGCGTTCCCTCACCCTCTCGGCTATGTTCTGACCGAAAATTACGGCGTTCCTCACGGCGAAGCCTGCGCCGCATTCTTTGCGCCGTTCATTGACCGCTGTGCAGCATTTGCGTCCGAAAAATTTGCCGATTTCGTCAAGATGACTGACGATATCGGGGCTGTCAAAGCCGTTGTTGCCTCGCTGACTGACCTTTCGGGAATTTCAATAAGCAAAGATGCTGCAGAAAAATACGCCCTGCGCTGGCAGAGCGTAATACCCAAGAATTTTACCGCCTCCCCCGGCGGTTTGACGCAGAGGGAGGCGGCGGATATCCTTGCTGAGATTTAACGGGTTTTAGCAGCCGCAGCCACAGCCGCAGTCTCCGCCTCTCGTGTTACCGCAGGACATGCCGCAGTCGCCGTTACAGAAGAGAAGAATGAGGATGATGAAAAGGCACCAATTGTTATTGCATCCGCAACCCATAATCTGACCTCCTTTTGAAGGATTGAAGCGTTGTTTTTCAGCCGCTTTCATTGCCATATTATGAAGCCCGTGTTAAATGTGTTACAGAAAAAAGTCAGAAGCCGCCAAACTCCGTTTTTTCGGAATTCGGCGGCTTTTATTATTTTTTATCTTTCTCAATTGTCTGCAGGAACTGATTAGCCATTGAGACAGCCTCGCCCGCTCCGAGCTTTGAAGCAAGCTTGCTGATGGGCTTCAGAGGGATTTTGCCGAGCGGCTTCAATGCGGGAGAGTCAAGCGTTATGTGAGCGTGATTTTTGATAAGCTTCTGAATCTCGTCATTGAACAGAATATCTCCGAGACTGTCATTGAGCGAAAGATTATCGGGATTGATTTCGTCATCCGATGAGAACCAGTTTCTGACGAAGGTTTCGCCGCCCTCGGGCAAAACATAGTCGGGGTTCGGAATATCGGTTCCGTTAACGGTGATTTTGTGAGAGCATCTGCCCGATTTTGCGGTTATAACATTTTCGCCCTCTTTGATAACGGCGTCAAATTCAAATATCTTGTCGCCCTCAAGCTCGGTGCTCTCGCCGTTGACGGTCAGAGTGACCTTGGGACAATTTGAATAAACCTTGATTTTCTGCTCACCCGTCGGTCTGTCAACGAATCTTTCACCTGCAATATGAACGAATTTTTTATCTGACCAATATGCTTTATAGACATAATAAGCGTCTTTTTTGATTTTTCTGTCAATCGTCACAAGACCCTTGTTGTTTCTGCCACGGACTCCGCCCTCGTTGCGGATTGCAGAACCGAAGTCAAACATATTCCAGACATAAGAGCCCCAGAGCCAGTCTCTCTCCGAGAGTGCCTTGACATAATGCTCATGATAGAACGCCTGATATTCTTCGGAATAATCGCCCTGAACGGGTTCTGCGGAATGCAGGGTCGTTACGCCCTCTGCGCCGTATTCGGAAATGCAAAGCTTGATTTCGGGTTTTTTCTCATGGAATTTATCAAGCCATTCATCAATGCCGTCAACGGTCTTGATATACCAGCCGAAATACTGATTGTAGCCGAGAATATCGGGAATATCGTTGAGCTTTGAATTCATCGAGCTGAAGGTTACCTGAGCCGTTGCGGTAGGTCTTGTAGAATCAAGGCAATGAGCGATATCGTTAAGCTCCCTGATGCCCGCCGCAACTCCCGATGTTGCGCCGCCGATTGTAATTTCGTTGGCAATGCTCCAGCAGAAAATTGAAGGATGATTGTAATTCTGCCTGATAAGCTCCTCAAGCATGAATTTCGCCTGCTCCTGCTTCTTCTTGCTGAATCTCGAAATAACGGGTATTTCCGCCCAGACAAGGAAGCCTTCTTCGTCGCAAAGGTCATAGAATTTGCTGTCATGCTGATAATGGGCAAGTCTGATTGAGTTTGCGCCGATATCCTTGATAAGCTCGATATCCTTTTTATGTTCTTCTATAGTCAGCGCATTGCCGATGTTTTCCCAATCCTGATGCCTTGAAACGCCCTTTAATTTAAGGTGATTGCCGTTGAGGAAAAAGCCTTTTTCGCTGTCAAAATAAAACTCACGAAATCCGAATTTATCGCTGACCTCATCGATAACCTCGCCGTTCTCAACAAGCCTTGCGGTCATTGTGTAAAGATAAGGATTCTCCATTCCGTTCCAGAGAATCGGTGCATCAACCAAAAGCTTTACCGCCTCGGTGTCGGCGTCGCACTCGGCTTTTGCCGCCTGATTGCCCTCGGCGTCGGTGATGATAAACTCTTTTTTCAAATCCTTTCGGCTGCCCTCAACATAGCTCTTAACAAACACTCTGCCGTCAGCCTTGGGGGTTATATACATTCCGCAGCGGCTCATGTCAAGCAGACCGAAATGCGACTTTGAAACGCCGCTGATGATGTTGACATCACGGTAAATCCCGCCGTAGAAAGTGAAATCAGCCATTTGAGGATAGAGAAATTCATTTTCGGAATTATCAACAATTATTCTGATATCGTTTTCGTCGGGCTTGAGAAAATCCGTTATCTCAAAGCGGAACATTGAATAGCCGTTTTCATGGCTGCCGATATAAACACCGTTAACGAAAACCTCGCAGACGGTGTTTGCTCCGTTGATTTCAAGAAAAGTATTGCCTTCAAACCCGCCGAGAGTTTTTTCGTAGACGCAGCGGCCTCTGTAATAATTCTCGGCACCGCCCTGACCGTCAATACCGTTCCAGGTATGCGGCAGAGAAATCTGCTCGGTAACTCCGTCTTTCGTGAAGCTCCAATCGGAGTTGATGTTGGTAATTTTCCTCATTTTCCGTCACCTTTGCTTTCTGTTTTGACTTTAATGGATTAATTATACCACTTTCCGTTATAAAAAGCAAGCATAACGAGGAGACATTGTTCGTACAAAAAGTATTCGATATTCCGGCGGTACATAATCACCCGTGGCATTCCCTGCAATTTAACATGTTTTCACGGACAGCCGCAAGGGATGTCCCGCATAAAACAAGCCGTTTTCTCGGAACGCCGAGGACGGCGTTCCCTACGAAAAACCGTTTTTCTCAATAGGCTCGGCATGACAAACAAACAGCGGAGCAAACCCCTTCCCTGCCGTTAACCTATTGCCTTTTACTTCTTCACTATAAAAAACAGGTCAGTCCGAAGCGGGCTGACCTGTAAATCCTTTATTCTGTTTTTACCCCAGCAGAAAAATTATGCTTTCTTTTTCATAACGGCTTTGATAACCAAAAGGGTCAGAACCATCATTACGATACCGATGGGCAGAACGATGAACACATTTTTAACAAAGCCTGCAATGATATAGGTTACAAACGATACCGCCGCAACGGTAAGGGCATAGGGGAGCTGAGTAGAAACATGGTTGATGTGGTTGCTCTGGCTGCCCGCAGATGCCATGATCGTTGTGTCCGAAATAGGTGAGCAATGGTCGCCGCAGACCGCACCCGCCATACATGCCGAAATAGCAACAATCGTAAGGGGATTTGAAGCTTCAAATACGCTGAGAACAATGGGAATGAGGATTCCGAAAGTGCCCCATGATGTTCCCGTTGCAAACGAAAGACCGACCGCAATAACAAAGATGATTGCGGGAAGAAGAGCCTGGAATGCGCCTGCGCTGCCTTCAACAAGCTGAGAAATATAAATTCTTGCGCCGAGGCTGTCGGTCATGGCCTTAAGAGTCCATGCGCAGGTAAGAATAAGAATTGCGGGAACCATAGCCTTGAAGCCCTCGGGGAGAGAAGCCATGGCATCCTTGAAGCTGATAACTCTTCTGATAAGAAGATATACAACTGCGAATACTATTGCAACAGCCGAGCCTATAACAAGGCCGACGGAAGCATCGGAATTTGAGAACGCAGAAATAAAGCCTTCGCCGTCAAAGAATCCGCCCGAATAAATCATGCCGATAACGCATGCAATAATAAGAACGATAACGGGAAGAACGAGGTCGATGACTTTGCCCTTGGGGTTTGCCTTTTCGCCGTCAACCGAGTTTGCAAAGCTCTCGGCATCGGAGGTGAACAGGTCGCCCTTTTCAACCGCATTCTTTTCGTGAAGTCTCATCGGGCCGTAGTCAAACTTCATAAGAGTCAGGGCAACCATCATTACGATGGTGAAAAGTGCATAGAAGTTATAGGGAATGGCCTGAACGAAAAGGCTGATTCCGTTTTCTGCGCCTGCGCCTCTTGCGAAGCCTGCAACTGCCGCCGCCCATGAAGAAATGGGAGCGATGATGCAAACGGGAGCCGCCGTTGCGTCAATAAGATAAGCAAGCTTTGCTCTTGAAACCTTCTTTTCGTCGCAGACGGGTCTCATAACCGAACCGACGGTCAGGCAGTTAAAGTAGTCATCAACAAAGATAAGGCATCCGAGCAGGATGGTTGCAAGCTGTGCGCCGACTCTTGTTTTGATATGCTTTGATGCCCAGCGACCGAACGCCGCAGAGCCGCCCGACTTGTTCATCAATGATACAAGCATTCCGAGCAGAACAAGGAATACGATAATACCCATATTGTAGCTGTCGGCAAGGCTTGAAACGAAGCCGTCAAACAGAACATGATTGATTGCCGTTTCAAAGTTTCCGCCGGCATAAATGAATCCGCCGACAACAATACCGATAATGAGTGAGGAATAAACCTCTTTTGTGATAAGAGCAAGAACGATTGCGATTATGGGGGGAAGAAGCGAAAGGATCGTTGCATATGAGCTTATGCTCTCACGAACCTTTGTAATTGCCTTATCCACATGGGACTCAAAGCCCGGGTCGTTGGTGAGATTGTTCGCATAGTCGTCAACATAGGCGTGTGCAGAGTCTCCGTCGGAAAGGTCATAATCGACAGCCTCTCCGTCAACATCAACGGAAAATACGCTTTCGGAAGCGGGAGCCGCAAGAAGCACATTTTCTTCCTCTGCCGCAAAAGCCATGCCGCAAAGCATTGCGCCGATAATGGCAACAGCCATAATTATTGCGACAAATCTTCTCTTTTTGGTCATTAAAATTCCTCCATTAATTATTAAAAGCTCCGATATGCGTCACGGCTGCAAATCGAAGCTTTAAAAATCAATGATTTTGAAAGATAGCGCTCCACAACCGTGACAGTCCGCAGCATATTATGCGGCGACCCAGCAAGCTCCGCCCCGGGCAGGCGGTAACCCACTTCGGCAAAAGCCCCTTTCACGCTCCCCCGTTTCCCGCAGGGAGAGAGCTACTCTTGACTTTTGCACCTCTATCATGCTTTTTATTTACTACTTGACATTATCACAAAGTGAATTTTTTGTCAAGAATATTTTTATCTGTTTTATAACAAACTACAAATTTTTTCGCTCAAAAGCGCAAGCTCGTCCATTTTCAGGCTCTCGGTTCTGACCGAGGGCGGAAATCCGCACTCCTCAATTGCTTTGATAACAATCTCCTTTGGAACTCCCATACCCGAGCTTATCGAATTTGAAGCGGTCTTTCTTCTTTGACCGAACGCCGCCCGAACCATTTTGAAAAACATCGCTTCATCGCTGATTTTTATTTCGGGTTCTTTGCGGATGTTCATTCTGATAACGCAGCTGTCAACCTTGGGCGCAGGCATGAACGAGCCTGCCGAAACATCAAAAAGTTTTTCTGCTTCGGAATAATAATTCACCGCAACCGTCACCGCTCCCGCATTTCTGCTGCCGACGGGAGCGCAAAGCCTCTGCGCCGCCTCACGCTGAACCATAACCGTCACCGCCTCAATCGGCAGTCTGCTCTCAAGCAGGGTCATTATTACGGGCGATGTTATGTAATAAGGCAGATTTGCGCAGACGTAGACGGGCATGCCGCCGAATTTTTCTTCAATCAACGCCGCAAGGTCGGTTTTCAGCACATCCTGATTGATAATCTCAACGTTATCAAAATCCGCAAGCGTTTCGTCAAGAATCGGCAAAAGCTTTGAATCAAGCTCAATGCAAACAACCTTTTTTGCCCGTTTTGCAAGCTCGGCGGTCAGAACGCCGATGCCTGCGCCGATTTCGATAACGCCGCTCTCGCCGTCAATCCCGCTCTCCTGCGCCATTCGGGGGCAGACGGAGGGATTAACGATAAAATTCTGACCGAGCGCCTTTGAAAAATGAAATCCGTGGCGTGAAAGAATATCTTTGATTGTTCCGATATCTGTTAAATTATACATCACAGCAGCCTCGTATCATTAATAATAAGCTCAAAATCACAGCCGAGAAAATCCGCAGATTTTTTGCAGAGCACCATTCTTTCAAGAAAGATTTCAAAGTATTCCATGACGGGGCAGACGAGAGTGTCGATTTTAAGAGTCAGAACAATCATTTTTTTATCTGCATCAACCTCGATTCCCGAGCTGAAAACGGCATAGTTTACTCTGTCGTGAATGTCCGTGTAGACCGTGTTTTTGTTGCGGACTCTCGATGTGCGGACATCGCTCTTATCGGCAAGAATCAGAGCGGCGGCAAGCGGAGTTACGGGGGCGGCGGTTTTTTCGTCGTGATGGCCTATCGCCGTTGTGACCGCAATGACCTCCGAAACGGGAAAATTTCTCGCTCTGAGCAGTTCAAACGCCATGAATGCGCCGCTCTGGGCGTGGTCACAGCGGTTGACCGTGTTGCCTATATCGTGAAGAAGCCCCGCAATTTTCGCAAGCTCGCATTCTCTTTCACTGTAGCCGAGGGCTTCAAGAATTCTGCTCGCATCCGTGCCCGTCTTAACGGCATGAGCCATTCCGTGCTCTGTATATTTCAGAGCGCCGAGAACATTGTTTGCGGCTTCAACATAGCTTACTATTTCGCTGTCTTTTCTTAAATTATCATAGCTTAACAAAAAAACACATCCTTTTGCCGTAATTATTGGTTATCCGTCTCTTGATTTTTAATACGCTTTATTTTATAATTCATATAACCATGTTTGCAACATGAAAAGCGACAATGAAAGATTGTGGAGGGATTCCTATGTCAATTCTTGTAACGGGAGGCGCCGGATTCATCGGCTCCCACACCTGCGTTGAGCTTCTGAACGCAGGCTACGATACTATTATACTTGATAATCTCTGCAACAGCAAGAGTGAAAGTGTAAAACGAATAAAAGAAATTACGGGAAAAGATGTGAAATTCTGCGAATGTGACATCAGAGACCGCAAGGGACTCGATAAAATATTCTCGGAAAACAAAATAGACGCAGTTATTCACTTTGCGGGTCTTAAGTCCGTTCCCCAAAGCTGCAAGGAGCCTCTTGAATATTATGACAACAACATCGGCGGAACCGTCACTCTCTGTCAGGCAATGCGTGACGCAGGCTGCAAGAAAATTGTTTTCAGCTCCTCTGCCACCGTTTACGGCAGCGAAAACCCCTCCCCGCTCAGAGAAGACATGCCCGAGGGAAAAACAACCAACCCCTACGGCACAACAAAGCTCTATATTGAAAGAATATTAAAGGACACTTACGAAGCGGACAAGGAATGGAGCGTCTGCCTTCTTCGCTATTTCAATCCCATAGGCGCTCACAAGAGCGGCAAAATCGGCGAGGATCCCAACGGAATCCCCTCAAATCTTGTTCCTTATATCACTCAGGTTGCAATCGGCAAGCTTGACCACCTGAATGTCTGCGGCAACGACTACCCCACCCCCGACGGCACGGGCGTCAGAGACTACATTCATGTTGTTGACCTTGCACTCGGCCATATCAAAGCGGTTGAAAAGGTTCTCGGCGAAACGGGATGCTACACCTATAATCTCGGCACCGGCAAGGGCTACAGCGTTCTTGACCTCGTAAATGCATTTGAAAAGGCCTGCGGCAAGAAAATCAAATATGAAATCGCTCCCCGCCGCCCCGGAGATGTTGCCGTTTGCTATTCCGACCCCTCAAAGGCAAAGGAAGAGCTCGGCTGGGTTGCCGAAAGAGACGTTGACGAAATGTGCGAAGATTCATGGCGCTGGCAGTCCCAAAACCCGAACGGATATGAGGGCTGATTGATGCTTGAAATCAAAAACTACATCTGGGATTTTGACGGAATGCTCTTTGACAGCTATCCTCATATCACCTCGGCATTTCTCAAAACGCTTGAGGAATTCGGCAAAACCGCCGATTATGACGAGGCGAAAGCCCTGCTCGAGGTTTCGTTTGCAACCGCATACGAGGCTTACGGCGTGAGCGATGAAGAAAAGGCAGTCTTTCAGAAATATGAGCATACCTATACCCTGCGCCCGATTGCTCTGCCGTTTGAAAACACCGTTAAGACCCTTGAAGCAATCGTTAAAAGCGGAAAAAAGAACTTTTTATATACCCACAGAGGTCACGAATCGTCTCAGCACTATATAAAAGCGCACGGGCTTGATAAATATTTTACCGCATATGTTGATTCATCAATGAATTTTCCCGGAAAGCCGTCGCCCGATGCGGTTAATTGGATTTGCGAAACCTACGGGCTTGACAAAAGCGAGACGGTGATGATCGGCGACAGAGAAATCGATGTCCTGTCGGGAATTAACGCCGGAACTTTCGGCTGTCTTTTCTCAAAAAAGGAAAACCCGGAAACCGACGCCGATTTTGTTATCAGCGACATTTCTCAGGTTTTGGACATTGAAGGCTGCAGAATCAGAAAAGCTTGATTTTTTTGAATATAATCTGAATTAATTTTCTATCGGAGGTATAATTATGCGGGCAGTAATAACCGTTATCGGCAAAGATATGGTAGGCATTCTCGCCAAGGTCTCAACCGAATGCTCAAGCCACAACATCAATGTTCTTGAAGTTACGCAGTCCATTCTTCAGGATATGTTTGCGATGATAATGATGGTTGACATCTCAAAATCGGATATTCCCTTTACCGAATTTTCCGACATTCTCGGCAAAATCGGCAGCGATATGGGTCTTTCGATTCATGCAATGCATGAGGACATCTTCAACGCCATGCATACAATATAACGAGGTGATCTGCCATGCTTAACGCAAGAGATATTCTTGAAACGATAACGATGATTCAGGATGAACACCTGGATGTCAGAACAATAACCATGGGCATTTCGCTTCTTGACTGCTGCCACAGCGATATTGACAGAATGTGCGACAGGGTCTATGACAAAATCACCCGATATGCAAAAAATCTTGTTTCAACGGGAGAGCAGATTGAAAAGGAGCTCGGAATCCCCATTATAAACAAGCGAATTTCCGTCACCCCTGCCGCCATGATTCTTGCGGCGTGTGACGACAGAGACGCAGTTAAGCTTGCAAAGACGCTTGAAAAGGCGGCTGTTGAGTGCGGCGTTAACTTTCTCGGCGGTTTCTCGGCTCTTGTTCAGAAGGGCTTCGGACCCGGCGACAAAGAGCTTATCGAAGCAATTCCCGAAGCTCTGAGCGTGACCGACCACATCTGCTCCTCGGTCAACATAGGTTCAACAAAAACCGGCATCAACATGGATGCCGTTGCAATGATGGGAAAGGTTGTTAAACGCAGCGCAGAGCTGACTGCAGACAGAGACTGCATCGGCCCCGCAAAGCTCGTTGTTTTCTGCAACGCACCCGAGGATAACCCGTTCATGGCAGGCGCATTTCACGGCGCAGGCGAGCCTGATTGCGTTATCAATGTCGGCGTTTCGGGCCCCGGAGTTGTCAGAGCCGCTCTTGCCAAGGCAGGCGACTGCGACCTTACTGCGGTTGCCGATTTAATCAAGAAAACCGCTTTCAAAATAACCCGCATGGGTCAGCTCGTTGCTAACGAAGCTTCACGCAGGCTCGGCGTTCCGTTCGGAATCGTTGATCTCTCCCTTGCGCCCACTCCCGCAATCGGCGATTCGGTTGCACATATTCTTGAGGAAATGGGTCTTGAAGCCTGCGGATGCCACGGAACGACGGCGGCTCTTGCTCTGCTCAACGATGCGGTTAAAAAAGGCGGAGTTATGGCTTCTTCTCACGTCGGCGGTCTTTCGGGCGCATTTATCCCCGTCACCGAGGATGCGGGCATGATTGACGCCGCAAGAAGCGGCGCACTGAGCATAACCAAGCTTGAAGCGATGACGGCGGTTTGCTCTGTCGGCCTTGACATGATTAATATTCCCGGCGACACACCTCCGGAGGTTATCTCGGCAATTATCGCAGATGAAGCCGCAATCGGAATGGTCAATTCAAAGACAACCGCAGTCAGAGTTATCCCTGCCATCGGTAAAAAGGTCGGCGATGAGCTCAGCTTCGGCGGACTTCTCGGCAGCGGCCCCGTTATGCCCCTTTCAACATATTCTCCCGCCAAATTCATTGCAAGAGGCGGCAGAATCCCTGCCCCGATGCAGAGCTTGAAGAACTAAAATTACTGCATCTTTTTGATTTCAAAGCAGTAAAATGTAATAGCAATAACAAAAGCCTGAGAAGAACTCGGATCTTCTCAGGCTTAAACTTTTTGTTGAAATTATTTTGTTGCTTTTTCTTTCTCTTTTTCAGCCTTTTCTTTCTCGGCCTTTTTCTTGTCTTCTTCTGCTGCCTTTGCTTCGAGCGCAACAGCCATCTTTGCATGGATTTCTTCTATATCGGTCTTTTTCTCAACGAGATCCATATATTCCTCATAGGGAAGTCCGCCGACAAAGCACTGCTTATACTTAACATTAACACCCTTAACGGCAATAATGCAGTTAATGCCGAGAAGCAAAGCGAGCGTGCCTATATAAACATATGCTCCATAGCCAATCGAGCCTTTGATGAACTCGGGGAAAACAGCGGAAATGCCGCTGATGAACTTGCTGTAAAAAACAACTGCGGCAACCGAAAGAACGATTGCGATTGAATTGAGAGTTATGTTTCTCGGATTACCCTTCGGCGAGCAAGCCAGCATAAGCATAATAAGGCTGACAATAACCAAAACCGCCGAAAGAAGAATGCAGACGACAGCTCCGAAATAGCCGATAAAGCTCGAACCGAGAATGTTTGAACCGATCATGGTAAACAGAGCGTCAAAATCGAGAGATGAAACCAAATTGTAAAGCCCGATAGCGTTAATTGCTTTGGTTGTTTCTTCGATAAACGGACCGCTGTATGTAACAGAGCAAAGCGGGAGCATAAGCGCAGCAATCGGAAGAATTGAAAGAACGATACGGATTACAGTCAGCTTTGAGCCGATAAATGAAGCTTTGAGCCTGTCAATTCTTTTCTGAAGCCTTGCATGCTCGGCTTCGGCGGTATCCGCCTCTTTAAGAAGCCTTTCTTCCATTCCGTAATACATAAGATTGACTCCGCATCCCGGGCAATTCGGGCGCCAATCAAGCAAAGTCAGTTTTCTGCCGCACTTTGGACAAGTTGCCATATTCTTTCCTCCAAACAAAATATCATATATTACATTTTATCACATTGCTGAGATTAAATCAATTGTAAACTATAACTAAAAAGAAAAGCTGTTTTTCGGCAAAATGACTATGCCGCCACGAAGCGGAATATCTCAGGTCAACCCGCCGTCGGCGGTGATAATCTGCGCCGTGACATAATCCGAGTCGCTCCCCGCAAGGAAAGAGACCACTCCCGCTATTTCACGGGGCGTTCCGAACCTGCCCATCGGTATTTCAACGGCGAAATCCGCCTTTTCGCTCTCGGTCAGGTTGTTATTCATCTTTGTGTCTGTTGCTCCGGGCGCAACGCAGTTGACCTGAATGTTGCTCGGTGCAAGCTCTCTTGCCAGCGCTTTTGTCAAGCCGATTACTGCCGCCTTGGTTGCCGAATAAACCGTTTCGCACGAAGCGCCGTAAACGCCCCACATTGAAGAAATGTTGATTATCTTTCCTCTTTTTTGATTCACCATAAACGGAACGGCGCATTGACAGCAGTTGAAAACGCCCTTGAAATTGACTGCGGTTATTCTGTCAAATTCCTCTTGAGAAATATCGGTAAAAAGCTTCTGCTGCGCCATGCCTGCGTTATTGACAAGCACAGAAACGCCCCCGAAGCACTCGGCGGCGTCTGTAAACACTTCTTTCATTTTTTGAAAATCGGAAACATCGGCTTTATAGATTTTATGCTCCGCTCCGACCTCCGAAAGCTTTTCGGAAAGTCTGCTTATCCCCTCGTCATCCGAGAAATAGCAGGCGGCAATGCTGAAGCCGTCTTTTGCGAGCCTGAGCGCAATTTCGCTGCCTATGCCGCCGGATGCTCCCGTAATCAAAGCGCATTTATTTTTCATGCTGTCCGTATACATTACTGTCCGTAGATTTCAGAAAGGTTAAATTCTTTAATGGTTGCAAGGTCAAGATATCCCTTGGGCAAAACAAGCTTTGACTTATCTGCTTTGTCTGACAGGCTGTTGATTTCCATGATTGCAGTATTTTCTCCGCTGATGGTCTCAATTCTCTTGAGCTCGCCGTTGAGGAAATAATATTTGATTGTTGAGTCCTCACTCTTATAGACATCGCAGATATATGTCTTGCCGTTTATCTTAACTTCACCGCTCTCAACATATTCCGAATTGTCCTTAGCTTCTTCGGCTACAATATCCCCGAGCCCCATTTGATCAATAGTCTCCTTGGGAACCTCCATGTAGGCTCTCATCTGCGGAATGACCGTGTATGCTTTTCCGTTGAGAATAAGGAACTGAAGCCTCATTGCACCTTTGCTTCCGTCGACCGGCATTGCGGTTTCAAGGAAAAGGTTGTTTCCGTCACGGACTGCAACAATGGGAAGTGACATTTCTTGGCCGTTTGTGTTGGTCTTCATAACCATATCCATCGTGAAGGTTTCGCCCTCAACGATTTTCATGTATTGCTCTCTTGCCTTGTCTCTGACGGGCTTGCCGTCGCTGCCGATATCGGTATCGATCTTGTTGAATTGGTCATCGGAGATGATGCCGTCAGACATTTCAAGCTTCGGCTCGGTAGCATCCTCTTCCATCAATTCTTCAAACTTTTCGGGGTCATTGAAAACATCAAATAATGACTGAGCCTCGGGGCTGAGGGTGGTCGGCGCAGTAACGGCAACCTTTTTGGTTTCAACCTCAACATCCTTTGAATCTACCGTTATTTTGTTGCCCGAATTGTCATAATAAAAATATTCCGTTTCTCCGTCGGAATTGACAATGCTTTGAACATCCTGGGTTACTCCGTTGCTGTCAACAACATACGGCCTTGTCTCAATGGTATACTCCGTTTCAAGCTTTCGGCAAGCCGCAAAGCTGACGAGCAGCGCAAAGACAAGAAGAATTGCGATAATATTTCTTTTCATGTGTTCTCCTCCAATATGTTCTTGCGGAACCGCCGCAAGCCAAAGCTGAACGCCGTTTCAACGAAAAAAGACGGTCTGCCGAAACAGGCGACGGATTACATTTAATAGAATATATCATTTTGGCTTCAAAATCAAGTGCGGATTGAGAATAATTGTTAACTAATTTGTAAAGCTTTTGTTTCCAAATTGTAACTTTGGAAAAATGTTGCATAAAAATCAAAAATAATCAAAAAAATACTTGAAAATCTCTCGGCAATACTATATAATAAGTGTCGGCTCTTATGCTTGACAATATTAAATGCTACTGTGGCTCAGTTGGTAGAGCAGCGCATTCGTAATGCGCAGGCCGTCGGTT
>JAEDKI010000129.1 GCA_016295895.1 Clostridiaceae bacterium
GGGAAAACCGGCTCTGTTATATTCGAGACGGGTGACCCGTCCTCGACGGTTGCCGCCTGAAAACGCACAAACTCACGATAAATCCGCAGGGTTCGCCGTCCCCGACGAACCGATTCGCCACAGGCGAATAGTTATTCATTCAAATTAAAAATGCGGAACGAATACCCGTCCCGCAAAAACCATTTATATTAAAAAACCGTGGCTTTCAAGCTGTTCCATAAAATCAGCAATATCGTCTGCGGCTGTCTTTGGATCAACTTCAAACTGAGAACGAACCGCCGAAACAAGTTCATCGATTGTCTTTTCTTCCTGAAGATTCTCCCAGAGAAGTTTACTGACGGGATTCAGAATAACAATATCCGATGAGCCGTTTTCAGCGTTAACAGGCACGGCAAAGCTTTCGCCGGCAATTTCACGCATTATAAATCCGGATTTAATTCGGTATTTTTTTTCTTTCATAACGATGTCTCCCTGAAAAGTCTCAATTAGTCCTGAAGCTTCAACTCAAAAAAGGTTTCCGTTGAATAAATCGGTATCGTATTTTTCTCTTACCAAAAGTATATTACACCGCAAGGAATTAGTCAATAATTTCTTAACCCATAAATGAAAAACTGTGCAGGCATAATTATTAAGATTTGCTAATTTTCAAAAAAGCGATTGACTTTTTTCGACATAGGTTTATAATATAATATTATATTTATAATGGGATAGTCACGATGTTCAGACACTACAAGATTTGCTCACACAGAGTCCGCATCGAAGCGCCAATGTTTTTAAGCGACAGTCCGGATTGGAAAAAGTTTGAAACTGCTGAGTGTGAGCCGGATATAAGCGTTGATTGCAGGCTGTGCAGCGAATTGCCTCCGTGCGGTGAACAGGCGAGAGGCAGAGCGGGGGAAATTTCGGTTTCCTCAGGTTCGGGCAGAGTATACCGCACCTTCCAACTCGGAGGAAGCTCCGGCGCAATGACATGCTATAATCCCGAAGATACTTCAAAAAGCATAACCTGGTTCACCGAAGATTGCTACCGTGTTTTGACGGACGAACGCTATTTTTGGCATTCTGTTTCGCTTGCTCAGCTTATGCTTGCCCAAAATACTCTTTTCCTCCATTCTTCATTTATCGAATATAACGGCAAAGCAATACTGTTCACGGGTCATTGCGGAGTCGGCAAGAGCACTCAGGCGGAGCTTTGGAGCAGATTTGCAAATGCCTTGACCGTCAACGGTGACAAGGCGGGCGTTTCGGTCAAAAACGGCTCGGTTTATGCCCACGGACTGCCTTTCTGCGGCACAAGCGGAATCTGCCTTAACAAAAGTCTTCCTCTCGGAGCGGTCGTTGTGCTCGGTCAGGCGAGCAATAACAGAGTTGAGCGCCTTGTCGGAGTTGAAGCTCTCAGAGAATTCATGAAAAACATCTATCTTGATTTGCTTGCACCGGGAGAAAACGGCAGTTGCGTTGATCTGACGGCGCAGATTCTTGCGTCGGTACCCGTCTATCGCCTTGAATGCGTTCCCGATGAAACCGCCGTTATTGCTCTGAAAGAAGAATTGGAGCGGGGAGGCGTTGTATGACAGAGATTGATTATGATTTGTTTATCACACAGCTTTTTGCAAAAGCCGAAAAAAGCGGCGTTCCGCTCGGCGGAACCTTTGAACTGACCTCAAGATGCACGCTATCGTGCAAAATGTGTTATATACATTCGGGCTGTTCCGAAAAGCCCGAAAAAAGCGCCGAATGGTGGATAAGCCTTGCCGAAAAAGCCAAGGAACGGGGGATGCTTCTTCTGCTTCTGACGGGCGGCGAGCCGATGATAAGGCGGGATTTTGAAGAAATATATCTTGCCTGCCGCCAAATGGGGCTGTTGATTTCGGTCAACACGAATGCAACGCTGATTGACAGCGAAAAAATCCGTTTTTTTGCCGAAAATCCGCCCCACAGGTTGAATATTACGCTTTACGGCGCATCAAAGGAGACTTATTCGGAGCTTTGCGGCAACGCAAACGCCTTTGAAAAAACCGTTTCGGCGATAAAAGGGCTGAAAGAAGCGGGAGTTCCCGTCAAACTGAACTTCAGCATGACCTCTCTCAATTTTCGTGATGCGGCGGCGGTTCAGTCAATGGCAAAAGAGCTTGATTTGCCCGTTCAGCCGGTCAGCTACATGTTTAAGCCCGCACAGGGCTGTGCCGAGGATGTCAGACTTTGCCCCGAACAGGCTGCAACGGAGCATTTTCAATGGCAAAAGCGTCTGCTCGGTGCTGAAAAAATGTCGGAATACCTTAATTTGAAAATCAGGAAGAATTCAGATATAAAATACGGCGAAAAAATCAGTTGCAGAGCGGGTTCAACGACATTCTGGGTCACCGCTGACGGAAAAATGCTTCCCTGCGGAATGCTTAATGAGCCGAGTGCAGATGCAGAGGATTTTGACTCTGCGTGGAGCGTTATCCGCTCCGAGCGAGAAAAAATTCTTTTGCCCGCTAAATGTTCAGGTTGTTCGCTGAGAAGCGTTTGCGACATCTGCGCCGCCGTTTCCTATTCCGAAATAGGAAGATTCAACGGCTTGCCTGATTACGCCTGCAAAAAAGCCGAAGAATATTCACGGCTTTGCAAGGGATTTCTTGAAATTGAATCCGTAAGGAACAATCAAAACCCGGGCAATAATAATCCAACACTTGGATTTTAAATATTTTTCATCATAAAACGGAGGTAAATTTATGAAAACGATGAAAAGAACCGTTTCATTGCTGATATGCGCAGTAATGGTTGCGACGACGGTGTTCGGCGCAGGCCTTGCATCGCTTCTCAAAGCAGAAGCTGCGGATATCACAATCGGCGGCATCACGCAGAAGAGGGTAGTTAAAAACTACGAAACAACCTATGCCGAATACCAGGCAAGGTTTTTCACCGGCGCAAGCTCAAACAAGCCCACTAATTTTGTTATCCCCGGTCTTTCCGAAGCGAATAACTATATTCCTCAGGGTATGACCTATTGGGCAGAAAAAGAGTGGATTCTCATTTCGGCATATTATAACGGCACGGGAAAGCCCTCGCTTATTTATGCGCTGGATGCAAAAACAACAAATATGGTTGCTGTTTTCACTCTTTATAACCAAAACGGTACAATTAATACTGCCCACGGCGGCGGTATTGCCGCTTCGGAATATAACTTCTATTATGCCGATTCGGCAAGCGATGTTGCTTACATTCCGCTTTCCGAATTTGATGTTCCCGCAGGCACGGCAAAGAATGTTACAATTAAGGGCAAGATAGATCTTTCCGGCGAGCTTAACGGCGTTTCAACATCCTATGTTTGCTATTCTGACGGCGTTCTCTGGACGGGCAACTTCTACTGGAAGGATGACAGCAACTATAGTAAAACATGGACCGGCACATATCCGAGCGTTTTGATAGGCTATAAGCTCAAGGGCAACAGCTCAGCCGAAGAATGGGCAAACCTTCAGAACACAAACCTTATTGTTCCTTCCGAGACTACAAATGCAACAAACGGAGTTTTGACATATTCCGTTGACGGCAACGAACACGGTTATATTGATTTAACCAACACAACGAGCGCAGACGGCTCCTCCGAATTAACTTATAATTTCGGCACGGTATACCTTAAAAACGGAACTAAATATGTTCTTGAATTCGATCAGAACGGAGATTTTGCTTCAAATGATATTTATTTTCTCCGTGACGGCGGCACAGGCAGCTTTTCCAATGTCAAATATGCCTATAACGGCGGCGTAATGACGAAGGCAAGCAACGGAGACGGCACATATCATTACAGACTTGAGTTTACTCCCGGCACAGCCATAGTCGGCAATGCCGACGGTAACTGGGGCAACGGCTCCGACGCTTCCGGTTCATATACTCTTCGTTTTGACAACGACGCATATTCCGCAGGCGCAACAAACAGAATTACAAATCTTAAAGTTTATGAGGCAAAAACCGTCGGCAACATCACAAAGCTTGACGGTTATGACCGTGCAGGCAACCCCTCTTATGTTGTTCCTTTCAACAATGACCTTGACAGACTTCAGTATGCCATGGTTTATGACGGCAAAATATACCTCAGCCGTTCATGGTCAAGATCCGCATCGGGCAACCATATCCGTGAGCTTTGCATCGGTGACTTCGATATCAATGTTCCGGGCGCAACAGCTCTTACGGTCAACGGCAGAAACAGAAGATGTACGGTTGTTGCAGAACCGGACGTTACCAAGTTTGGCGGCGGACCGGGCAATTCTAAAATGCCTGAAATGTTCTTTATGTCAGAGGCTCTCTGCGTTATAGATGATTATCTTTATATGTTCGCAGAGTCCGCAGCATGGAAATATAACGGCGGTGAGTCTAACAAGTGCCCCGAGCCTATCGATGTTATCTGGAAGATTGACCAAAAAGAAATCATGGGTGAAACAAGACACTCAGATACAACCGTAACCGAAAGCTACCAAAAGGTTAAGAGCCTCAGCGATATAACAGACGGAGAAGAATACCTCATCGTTCACGAATCCTCCAAGGTTGACCCCTCAACAGGCAAAAACATTATCTATGCCGTTGACTCCTACGGCGGTTATGACGGCAGAAAACTGCCCAAGCAGGATGCGGGAACAAGGGCAAACACCGGCGACTCAATGGGCGTTGTCGGCTATCCGATATCCGATTACAAGCTTGACGGAGACAATCTCTATGTCAGCGAAGAAGCTGATAAGCAGGAGTCGATTCATTGGGCAATAAACGGTGCCGGAACAAGCAGCATGAGAATAATAAATAAAGACGGCTATTTTTCCAAAAACATGTATCTCTATTTCGGCAGCCGTCTGTTTGCCATGACAACCTCTGCAAGAACCAATCTTGACAGAATAACTCTTGAGAAATATGACGAAACCGGCAACTTCCGTTTATACTATAATGGTGACGCTAAATATTATCTTTGGTGCAACGACGGCTCGAATCAGGCGCTTATCAACACTTACACCAATTACTATCAGAATCACCGCATAACAGCCTATTCTCCAAACTATAACGATCTTGAGGAGCAGGCAGGCACATTCCACGCAGACGCGGAATACCTCAAGCCCGCGGACACAGGCAACCTGCTTGGCAGCTCGGTCGGCACGGATATGCAGATGATTCAGATTTATAAGCGTATCTCTAACCCGTATTCATCAACCGAATATTCACAGATTTTTACCGATATCAACGCAGAGCTTCAGGCAGACGGCACTTATACCGTTAACTATGAAACATATTCGGTTAACAACAGCCAGTATAACAGAGCAGAAGCAAAGCCCACCGACTATATTCTTATGCTTGACGCTTCGAATTCAATAGGCTCCACGGGCAATCATGATGTTGCCTGTTACAGGCGTTGGGGAGAAAGCAATTCACTTTCATTGAAGAATGCGGCAGGAACATCAGATGCAGGCAACAGAGGAACTGCCACATATACAGGCGGTAGTATTTATTATCAACATTCAGACGGTGAATATTGTAAGTTTAATGTTGATACTGCGGATGCCGGCACATCAGGCAGTATTTTCAATAAGAAATACTATGAGTACGTATGGCTTTATTATACGCATCCAAA